>JAYTFQ010000001.1:0-7773 GCA_043734225.1 Anaerolineales bacterium
GCAACGCTGGCCCCCGCGAGGCCGGACCTTGCGACGCCGGCCATTGCAACGCTGGCCCCTGCGACGCCGGCTTCCGCGGCCACGGTCCCGGGTCAGAACCAGACGGCGGCGGTGCGTGAGCTGGCCAACCAGGGCAAATTGGATGAGGCCTTGTTGGCCTGCGAGCAGGCCCTTGTCGCCGGCCGGCTGGACGCCGACCTGCACTACCTGCATGCCGTTATTTTGCACGAGCAAAAACGAGACGATGAAGCCAAAGCGGCGCTCAAGCGCGTGCTGTACCTTGACCCGGGCTTTGTGCTGGCGCACATCGCCATCGGCCGGCTGGCCCAGCAGCGGGGCCAGACACAACATGCCCAAAAATGCTTTCGAAACGCGCTGGCGCTGCTGGGGGCGTTTGACCCGGCCGACCTGTTGCCCGAGGCCGAGGGGCTGACCGTCGGCCGGCTGCGGCAAATTATGCAAGCGGCGCTCCAGACGAGAGGCCTGACCCAATGACAGACGACCTGACCCGCCCGCGAGAAGGCCAGGGCATTAACTGGGGTGAAATCCACCAGCGGGTGGAGACCGCCCGCCGCGCGCTGGACCAGGGCGCGGTGCGCTCTGCCGCTGAAAGCCGCACCATTCTGCGGGCGCGCGCGCGGGCTCTGGCGCAAGAACCCAAACAAGCCAGCGCCGCCACGGCCTTCCTCGAAATCGTGGAATTCAGCCTGGCCTCAGAAACCTACGGGCTCGAATCTGCCTTTGTGCGCGAAGTATATCCGCTGAAAGAATTCACGCCCATCCCGGGCGTGCCGGCCTTTGTGCTGGGCATCGTCAACGTGCGCGGGCAAATTCTATCCGTCATCGACCTGAAGAAATTCTTCGACCTGCCGGAAAAGGGCCTGGGCCAGCTTAACAAGCTGATCATCCTGCGCAACGAGCAGATGGAACTGGGCATCCTGGCCGACGACATACTGGGCGCCCGCTCGATTGAGCTGGAGGCGCTGCAGGCCGCGCCGGCCACCGTGGCGGCGATTGGCACCGATTATCTGCGCGGGGTCACCGCGGAGCGGGTGGTCATCCTCGATGCGGAAAAGTTACTGAACGATCCGCATATTGTTGTGCAGCAAGAGGCCGAGTAGCACCGTCAGCAGCAAATGTTCAGGCCAGGCGATAGGCCGGCTAGCCAGCAGTCAAGGGAGCGCATCAAATGAATATCAATTGGACTTTGGGCAGGCGATTGGCCGCGGTTTTCGGCGCGCTGTTGGCCATTCAAATCATCGTGGCCGTTATTGCCTACAGCGGCATCACACAGTTGGCTCAGAACTCCGCGCTGGCCAGCCACACCAGCGCCATCATCTACGGCCTGAACGCCGTCCGCACCGATCTGCTGGATGTTGAAACCGGCGAGCGCGGCTTCGTCATCACCGGCGATGCCAATTACCTGCAGCCGTATCAATCCGGCCTGCAGGCGCTGGACGCGGATATGAAGAGCCTGCGCTTGCTCAGCGCCGACCAGCCCAGCCTGCTGGCGCGGCTCGATACGCTAGCGCCGCTGATTGCCAGCAAGCTGGCGGTCGTCAAGCAAACCATCGATCTGCGCCAGGCCAACGGCCAACCGGCCGCCCAGGCCAATCTGGCCCTTGGCAGCGACAAGTCGATCATGGATAACATTCGCACAATCATCGCCGACGCGCAGCAGACGGAACAAAACTTGGTGGCGCAGCGCACCGACAGTGCGGCCGCCGCTGGTCAGGCGGTGTTGTGGGCGAATATAGCCGGCGTCCTGGTGGCAGCTCTTGTCGTCTTGGTGGCCGGCGTCCTTTTGTCGCGCAGCGTGTCGGCGCTGCGCCTGTACACGGCCAATCTGTCGGAAGCCTCCACCCAGCTGGGCGTGTCGGCCACCGAAATTTTGCAAGCGGTGACGCAGGCGGCCGCCGGCACGGCCGAGATGGCCGCCTCGATCAATGAGACCACCACTACGGTCGAAACGATGCGCCAGGCGACGCAGCTCTCGTCACAGAAAGCCCTGTATGTGACCGATACCGCCCAGCGCGCCCTGCAGGTCTCGCAAAACGGGCAAAAGGCGGTGGAAGAAACGGCCATCGTCATGGACCGCATCCGCGAACAAATGGAAACCATTGCCCAAACGGTGGTGCGCCTGAGCGAGCAAAGCCAATCCATCGGCGGTATCATCGCCTCGGTGACCGACCTGGCCGATCAATCCAACCTGCTGGCGGTGAATGCCGCCATTGAGGCCGCCAAGGCGGGTGAGCAGGGCAAGGGCTTTGCGGTGGTGGCGCAGGAAATCAAGAGCCTGGCCGAGCAGTCGAAGCAGGCCACCGCCCAGGTGCGCGGCATTTTGAGCGATGTGCAAAAGGCCACCAGCAGCGCGGTTATGGCCACCGAGCAGGGCAGCAAGGCCGTGGAAGCCGGCGTGAAGCAGGCCACCCAGGCCGGCGCGGCCAACCGCGCGCTGACCGAAACCAGCGAGGTGGCGGTGCAGGCCGCCGTGCAGATTGCCGCCTCCAACCAGCAGCAGGTGGTGGGCATGGAGCAGATTGGCGTGGCCATGGAGAACATCAATCAGGCCGGCTCGCAAAATGCCGGCGGCCTGAAGCAGATGGCGATCTCGGCTAAGAACCTGCACGAGCTGGGACAGAATCTCAAGGGCCTGGTGCTGCAGTTCAAGGTGTAAGGCGGCGGCATGCTTGACGCGAAAGAACAGGAATTTCTCCAACGGCTGCGCGCGACCTTTCGGGTTGAAGCGGATGAGAATCTGCGCCTGCTATCGGCCGGCCTGATCGAGCTGGAGAAGACCAGCGAGCCCGAGCGCCGGGCCGAGCTGGTAGAAGTTATCTTCCGCCAGGCCCATAGCCTCAAGGGCGCCGCCCGCTCGGTGAATCTGACGGACGTCGAATCGATCTGCCAGCCGCTGGAGAGCGTTCTGGCCATGCTCAAGCGCCAGGCGCTGCCCCTGTCGCCGGCTTTGTTCGACTTGCTGCTGCAAACGGTGGACAGCCTGACGCAGCGCATCGCCGGCATGGGTCAGGCCGGCACAGCTGAGGACCGGGCGCAAGTGCGCGCGCTTAACCGCCGGCTGGCAGAGGCGGCCCGCGGCATTACGCCAACCCAAGCCCAGGATCAGGCGCCGGCCGCGCCGGAGGCGCAGAAGGCCGAAGAAGTAACGGCGGCCGACCCAGCGCCCGACACGGCGCCCCTGCCGGCCAGCCCCGCGCCGCCCGACGAGACGCTGGGCGAGACGCCGGAGGCCGCGGTCACCGACTGGGTAAACCCGGTGGCCACGCGCGCGTCGGACAACGGGGCCACGGAAACAGTGAGAATCCCGATCGCCAAGCTGGATGCGCTGCTGCGCCAGGCGGAGGAAATGATCCAGGCCAAGCTAGCATCCGCCCAGCGTGGCGCGGAACTGCGCGACATCCAACAGCAGCTCCTGGCCTGGAAAACCGAAACGGCCAAATGGAAGGCGTTGGGCGCCCGGCAGACGCCGGAGGCGACCGAAATAGTGGCCGGGCGCCTGGAGGCGCTATCGGCTCAGTTGGCCGGTGTCAGCCAGGCTTTTGAGCAGGATCAGCGCACGCTGCGGCACATGGTGGACGCGCACCTGGACACGATGAAACAGGTTTTGATGCTGCCCGTGTCGACCCTGGTAGAGGTGCTGCCGCGGCTGGTGCGTGATCTGGCGCGCGAC
This sequence comes from Anaerolineales bacterium, assembly GCA_043734225.1. Lineage (GTDB taxonomy): Bacteria > Chloroflexota > Anaerolineae > Anaerolineales > UBA6663 > JAYTFQ01. The sequence continues at coordinate 3,692 of JAYTFQ010000001.1, forward strand.
CAGGGCAAAGATGTGGACCTGGTGATTATGGGCGCCGAGATCGAGATCGACAAGCGCATCCTGGAGGAATTGAAAGATCCGCTGATCCATCTCGTGCGCAACTGCGTCGACCACGGCATTGAAATGCCTGAGAAGCGCCTCCAGCGTGGCAAAGCCGCCCGCGGCACCATCACGCTGGCCTTCAGCACCAAGGGCGGCCGCCAGGTCGAAATTAAAGTCTCTGATGACGGGGCCGGCGTGGATGTAAGCCGGCTGCAAGCCGCGGCGGTGAAGGCGGGCAGCCTCACCGGCCAGGCTGCCGACAAACTCAGCCCGCAAGATCGTTTGCAGTTTATGTTTCAATCCGGCGTCAGCACGAGCGCCATTTTGACGGACATTTCCGGTCGCGGCCTCGGGCTGGCCATCGTGCGCGAGAAAGTGGAGAAACTGGGCGGCGTGGTGGTGGTGGAGACCCAGCCCGGACTGGGCACCACCTTTGGGCTGCGCCTGCCGCTGACGCTGGCCACCTTCCGCGGCGTGCTGGTGCGCGCCCGCGACCGAATGTTTATCCTGCCCACTGCCCAGGTGGAGCGCGTGGTGCGCGTGCGCCAGGATGAAATCCAAACCATTGAAAATCGCGAGACAATCCGGGTGGATGGGCACGTGCTGGCCCTGGTGCGGCTGGAGGATGTTTTGGGCCTGGCGGCCCGGCCAGACAGCTCGGCCCGCCCCGTCGCTGGCCTGCCAGCGGCGGCCGATCACGTGCCGGTATTAATCCTGGCCACGGCCGATCGGCGCCTGGCGGTGCAGGTGGCGGAGGTGCTGGCCGAAGAAGAAGTGCTGGTGAAGGGGCTGGGCAAGCAACTGCGCCGGGTGCGCAATATTGCCGGGGCCACGGTGTTGGGCGCCGGCACGGTGGTGCCGGTGCTGAATGTGGCCGATCTGATCAGCTCAGCCTTGCGCCCGGGCGGCCTGATTGGGGCGCCGCTGGCCGTGGCCGAAATGGTGCGCCAGACCGGACGGATCCTGGTGGCTGACGATTCGATCACCGCCCGCACGCTGCTTAAGAACATCCTGGAAACCAGCGGGCATGAAGTGACAACGGCGGTGGATGGCGCGGATGCGTTCAGCTTGCTGCGCAGCGGCGAATTTGACTTGGTGGTTTCCGACGTGGACATGCCGCGCATGAGCGGGTTCGAGCTGACGACCAAAATTCGGGCCGATAAGAAACTGGGCGAAATACCGGTGGTTTTGGTGACGGCGCTTGAATCGCGGCAGGACCGCGAGCGGGGGATCGATGTCGGGGCGAACGCCTACATCCTTAAGAGCAGTTTTGACCAGAGCAATTTGCTGGAAATTATCCACCGGCTGCTGTGAGGCCCGTGACCCAAGGACACGTATGATTAGAGTTTTGATCGTGGACGACTCACGCGTGGCGCAGGAGTTTATCGCCTACATCCTCAGCGCCGACCCCAACGTGGCGGTGGTTGGCTTTGCCAGTAACGGCGCCCAGGCCGTGGCCGCGGCTAAAACCCTGTCGCCGGACGTGATTACGATGGATATCCACATGCCCGGGCTGGATGGTTTCGCGGCCACGCGCGCGATCATGGAAAACAGTCCCATTCCGATCGTGATCGTGAGCGCCAGTCCCAGCGCCAAGGGTACAGCCGAAGTCTACCGGGCGCTGCAGGCGGGCGCGTTGGCCGCGGTGGTGCGCCCGCCGGCGATCGGGCAGCCGGAGCACGCAGCCGCGGCCCGCGAGCTGATCCAGACGGTCAAAATGATGTCCGAGATCAAGGTGTTCAAACGCTTCACGCGTGAACGGCAGACCAGGCCGCTGAGCGGGCCGACGGTGGCGCATGCCGGCGAGGCCATCAAACTGGTGGCGATTGGCGCCTCGATCGGCGGGCCGGCGGTGCTGGTCGACATCCTGTCACGTTTGCCGCCGGGTCTGCCCGTGCCACTGCTTATCGTGCAGCACATTGCGCCGGGGTTTGTAGAGGGCTTTATCGACTGGCTGAGCGAGGCCTCGGGTTTCCCTTTGCAGTTGGGCGCGCACGGCCAGGTGCCCGAACCCGGGTGCGGCTATGTGGCGCCGGATGCCTATCACATGGGCCTGGACAGCGGCGGGCGCATTGCGCTGAGCGGCCATGCGCCCGAGCATGGGTCGCGGCCGTCGGTGGCGTATCTATTTCGCTCGGTGGCACAGGCGCTGGGGCCGCGGGCGGTGGGCGTGCTGCTGACGGGCATGGGCCGCGATGGCGCGGATGGGCTGAAAATGATGCGCGACCGCGGCGCCATTACCTTGGCCCAAGATGAACAGAGTTCGGTGGTGCACGGCATGCCGGGCGAGGCGATCAAGCTCGGCGGCGCCACCTATGTCCTTTCGCCAGCGAGCATTGCCGTGAAGCTGGCGCAACTGGTGATGCCGGCCAAGAGACCAACGAGATGATGACCGAGACCAACACAGTTCGCAGCCGTTTCGAGATCTTGGCGGTGGAAGACAGCCCCACCCAGGCGGAGAAACTGCGCTTTGTCTTAGAACAGCAGGGGTATCAGGTGACGCTGGCCCGAAACGGCAAACAGGCGCTGGCGGCCTTGAATGGCTACCAGCCGGCGCTGGTCATCAGCGACATCAATATGCCGGAAATGAATGGTTACGAGCTGTGCCAGCAGTTGAAAGCCAATGAGAATACGCGTCCGATTCCCGTGGTGTTGGTGACCGCGCTGACGGATGTGGAGGATTTATTTCAGGCGCTGGCCTGCGGCGCCGATAGTTTTATCACCAAGCCGTATGATGACCAAAGCCTGCTCAACCATGTGCAGCATATGTTGTCTGGCAGCACCCAGCGCTCAGTAGGAGCGGTGGGGATGGAGGTAGAAATCGCGCTGGCGGGCAAGCCGCGGCTGATCACGGCCGACCCGCAGCGGATGATCAGCATGCTGACGGCGGCCTTTGAAACCGCTTTCCGGCGCAATTTCGCGCTGACCCAAACGCAGGCGGAGCTGCGCGCCTTGAATGACCGGCTGGAAGGCCTGGTGGTGGAGCGCACGGCGGTGCTGACCGCCGAAATTGCCGGGCGCGAAGAAATGCAGGCGGCGCTGCGGGCGCTGTCCTTGAGTGATGAGCTGACCGGTTTGCACAACCGGCGCGGCTTCATGACGCTGGCCGAGCAATATTGGCACGTGGCCGGCCGGGCCAACCAGGACTTCGCCCTGGTGTATCTGGATGTGGACGGCTTCAAACAGATCAACGACGCCCACGGCCATGCCGAGGGCGATCGGGCGCTGCAAACCATTGCCCGGCTGTTGAAGAAGACCTTCCGCGATTCGGACATTCTGGCGCGCTTTGGCGGCGATGAATTTGCGGTGCTATTGACCGACTGCGGGCAGCCGGCGGCTCGGGCGGCGACCGAGCGCTTGACTGCCAATCTCAAGCGGCTTAATGCCGCCAGCGCGGGACCATATGCTCTATCGCTGAGCCTGGGGCTGGCGCAATTCAATCCACAAGATGAATCCGGCCTGGATTCTCTGTTGGAGCAAGGCGATGCCGAGATGTACGCGAACAAGCGGCGGGCTTCGGAGCGAGATCCTCGATGAACCCTGTGGCGACCACCGACATGGTGGTGGAGATTCTGGTGGCCGAGGACAGCTCGACCCAGGCCGAGCACTTGCGCCATCTGTTGGAACAGCGCGGCTATCAGGTGACGGCGGTGATGGATGGCCGGCCGGCGCTGGCCTGCCTGAGGCAGCACAAGCCGGCGCTGGTCATCAGCGACATCAACATGCCCGCGATGAACGGGTATGAGCTTTGCCAGCAGATCAAAGGGGACGAGCGCACACGGGATATCCCGGTGATTCTGCTGACGTCGCTCTCGGATGCGGCGGACGTGCTGCAAGGCCTGGCCTGCGGCGCTGACAGTTTCATCACCAAGCCCTACAGCGACAGCTATCTGCTGGCGTGCGTGGAACGGACGCTGAGCGAAGCGGTCGGACCAGCCATTCAGCAGGCGAGCCGCGAGGTGGAAATTACCTTGCCGGGCACGCAGCGGGTCATCAGCGCCGACCCGCGGCGCATGGTCAGCCTGCTGACGTCGACGTAT
>JAYTFQ010000002.1:0-6815 GCA_043734225.1 Anaerolineales bacterium
AGCTCGGCGCGCAGGGAGCCAGGGCTGCTGTCGGTGGTATTGGTGACCGTGCGAAGGCCGGCGGCGGCCGAGGGCGGCGCGGCCAGGGCGGGAATGACCAGCCGGGTGCTTGGAGGCGTGAAAGCGACGCTCAAACTGAGCGCGAGAAGCAGGCGAACCATACGCAGCGGCGGTGGCGGCATCGAGGCCTCGTCATAACCCGTGAGGGGGAACAGTTTACCAGTTGAGACCCCCGGCGACAGCCGGAACGACAATTCAGCAGCGAGCCTCCACCACCGGCTGCATCGTTGTTGGCGGTGGCTTAAGCCAGGCGCTCAGTGAGCCAGCCGGAGAGCTCGCTGATGCCGGCCGGCTGGGGGAACAGGCGGGCCAATTGGCGCAATTGATTGGCCTGATCGCTAGAGATGCGGTCGGGAGATTCTAGCGCCGCGGAAAGGTGTTCCCGCGCGGGGCCTATTTGACCCTGCGCGGCCTCGAGCAGCGCTAACTGTCCCAGGTCGGCGGGCAGGGTGGGTTCGGCGGGCAGCAGCGCGCGTGCCTGGGCCCAAGCCTGCTGGGCGGGTTCCAGCTGCCCGAGCAACTGCTGGGCGATGCCGCGCCACAGACCGATGGCGACGGCGCGCCCAGTGTTGCGGCGCTCCAATGGCGCCGCGTCGTCCAAATCGGCCAGGGCCGCGGCGGTCTGCCCCAGGTCCAGGCGTACGCGTCCACGCCAGTAGCGCGCCAGGCCCTGGTCCGGCTGCAATTCCACGGCCCGATCCAGGCTGTGCAGCGCGTCCGGCAAATCGGCCTGGGCATGCTGAGCGCGTCCGAGCCAAAGCCAATTCATCGCATCATCCGGCTGAAGCTGTACCGCGCGCTCAAAATCGGCCCGGGCCGCCGGCAACGCCGCCAGGTCCATATGCAGATGTCCGCGCCAATAGTACGCGTCGCCATTGTCGGCATTCAGGGCAAGTGATCGGCCGAAGTCAGCCAGGGCTAGTGCTGGCTGGCCGAGGTGCCCGCGGGCCCTGGCGCGCCACTGATACGCGCTGGCCGACTCAGGCGCCAGCACGAGCGCGAGTGAGAATTGGTCTTCGGCAGCGGCGAAGGAGTCGAGCTGGAATAAGCGCGTGCCCCGCCACCAATGCCATAGGCTGTCGGGCGGCTGCGCCTCAAACGCACGCAACGCTTCAGCCACGCCCACCTGACGGCAAGCCTGCAGCAAGCGCAGGTAGCGGCGAGTGATCTCGGCCCGCTCGGGATTGGCGCCTTGCTCGGCCGAGACGATCAGCACACCCAAGGCTTCATCGGTGGCCACCGACAGGAGCATCAAGCTGTTGGCCTCGATCACTTGCCGGACGGCGCCGGTATCCGGAGCGTCGAGCAAGATCAGCAATGGACGCATCAACGCATTGTCGCCCGAACCGTCGTCCGGGCCAGCGGCAATCGACGCCAGCGTGATCCGCAATTGTTCGGGGGTCTGGCCGGCTGCATCTTGGGGCAACTGATACGTTTCAAGCAACTGCACGGCCTGCTCGATATAGCGGATGGCCGCTGCGCGCTGCCCAGCCTGCGTCGCCAGGAAGCTGCCGAGATTGCTGAGAGCGGTGGCCTCGAGCGGTTTGTGGCCTAACTCACGCGCCAGGGTGATGGCCAACTCACCATGGGTCTGAGCTGCCTGCAGCTGATCGCTAGCGTGGTAGGCCTGCTGCAAATTGGTGAGGATCCTGATCTCCTGGTCGCGGTTTTCGAATTCGCGCGTGAGGGCCAGCGCCTGGTTCATAGTCTCGATGGCGGCCGGCAATTGATGCAGATTGTATTGGACGAAACCGATGTTGCCCAGGACAACGCTTTCGTTAACGTGGTCGCCGGTTTGGCGCGCCTGGGCCAGCGCGCGCTGAAAGATATCCAGGGCCGGTTTGTACTGGGACTCAGCGCGATAGGTCAAGCCCAGGTTGTTCAGCAACATCGTTTCCAGGCTCACGGCGCGGGCCGCCTGGGCCAGCGGCAGCGCGCGCTCAAAGTACTGGCGGGCGCGCTGGGGCTGCGCCAGAGCTTGGTAGCCGATGCCGAGGTAGTTCAGCAGGATGACAGAGGCAGTGGGGTCGGCGGACGGCGGGGCGTCCAGCGCCAACTCGAGCAAGGGCATGGCGGCGGCTGGCTGGTTTGTTGCCAGAAACAGACTGCCCAACAAACCACGTGCCGCGGCCAGCGCCGCCGGATCGGCGACCTGCGTTATATCGGCCTGGATGTGCGCCAACAGCGCCTGGGCGTACCGCGTGTTGGAGAACAAGCGCCGGTTCAGGCGGGCGGTCTTGGCATCCTGGCCGACCGCGGCATACAGGCTGGTCAATTGCCAATAGATCGAGATAAATTGGGCGGTATCGTCCAGCTCATCCAGAAGCGGCAGGGCTTGCTCCAGAAGGTCAATGGCGCGGATGGGCTGGTTAGCAGTGCGGTACAGGCTGGCAGCCAGGATGGTCAACTGCAACCGGGCGTTCGCGTCGGCCAGGCCGAGCGCCACCACGGCCAGCTTGCCGGCCGTGGCGCGCAGCAGGTTGGGCTGCTGCAGCACGGGCTGGAAAACAGCCGCGCTCTGCTCCGCCTGCCCCTGGCGCTGATAGATACTAGAGAGAAGGAAACGAGCCAGGCCGGCATTGCCGGGGTTGGCAATGTCTTCAAAGATCACCCGCGCTTGCTCAGCCTGGGCCAGGGCATCGTCGAGCCGGCCGGCGCCGAAGTGGCGGAAACCCAGGTTGAGCAGCGCCAGGGCCTCCATGTTGCGGTTGCCCGTCTCGCGCAGCATCGGCGCGGCGGCTTCCAGAAGGCGGAGGGCCTGCTCGGGCTGACCGAGGGCTTCGTGGGTAACGCCCAAGTTGTTGAGGATGATGGCCTCAAGATTGCGGTCGCCAGCCTCGCGGGCCAGCGCCAAGGCCTGCTCCAACAGTTTGAGAGCCTGCTGCGGCTGGCGCAGCGAGAAGTAAGTCATCCCCGTGTTCTGCAGCAAGATGGCGCGGTTGACGGAGCCGGCCTCGCCCGGCAGCGTGGGTAAGCCCTGCTCGAACAAATCGAGCGCCTGGTGGAGCTGACCGCTTTCGAGGTAGGCGTAGGCCACGTTTTGCTGGATGATGGCTTCTTGCATGGGGCTGTGCGCGGCACGCGCCATGCCCAGGGCCTGCTGCAGCGTCTGCAGGCCTTCGTCGGCCTGGCCCAGGGCTAACTGCACCATTCCCAGCAGATTGAGCGCCAAGCTCTCGTTTACGGCCTCTTGCCGCTGTCGGCTGATATCCAGAGCCTCGGTCGCGTGCTCGCGCGCCCGTTCCGGCTGGCCCAACACGAGCGACACCTGGCCCAGGCTGAGCAGCAAGGCCGAGGCGTGCGGAAAACGCTCCAACTGGCGGCTGAGCGCCAGGCTGGCGCTGCCATACTGGTAAGCAGCTTTGTGCCAGCCGTGCTGCTGGTGCCACAGGCCCAACGCAAACAGGAAGGCGGCCTCGCCCGGTGTGGTCTTGAGCCAACGCGCAGCCGCCAACCCCATCCACAGCCAGCCGCGGCCCATCTTGCCCTCGCTGGCGCCCTCGATGACGTAGCCGAGCACATTGATCGCGAATACCAGGGTCAGCTTGAGCATGGCCGCGTCGGTTTCGGTGCGGAGCGTGTTGGTGGCTGACGCCTCGGGCTGCGCCAGCAGCTCCAAATCGCCCAGCAGGGCCGTGGCGTGCTGATGGAACCATTGGCCGGCATAACGCACATGGGGCAGATCTGCGACCAGCGCCCCCCACTCGGCCGGCGGACGCTCGAAAGCGGTATCCGTATAGTTTAGGATGAATCCAAGGTAAAGATCGCGAGCCCCGTCCAGTTCGTTGGCGCGCCGCAGCAGCGCCAGGTTGTAGGCGTGCACCAGCAGGTGCTGGGCCCAGCGGTCATCAGCCGCCTGGCGGATGAGGGCCCGGTCGCGCAGCACATCAAGAAACTCGGCCGCCGCGGCGGCATCATCCTCCCACAGCGCGGCGGCGGCCTCGGTGCTGAAGCTGGCCTCGGCCGGTCCCAGGCTGCCCAAAAAACGAAAACGGCGTTGATAGTCCGGCCCCATGGCGTCGCCCATGTCGTCGTAGCTGGCGCGCAGGGCGATCTCCACCGCACTCTGGCGGTTGCGCTGGTCGAGCTGCGGCAGATCGCCAAAGCCCTGCCCGGCCTCCAGGCGCTGCAAAATCTCATTGACGGCCTGCTCGCGACGCGGCAGCGTGCTGCGCCGGCGGATGTCGCCAGCGGCGATGGTGAGGGCGTGCGCATGGTGGCCCAGGCCGGCGGCCAGCTTTTCGAGGCTGGCGGCGGGCAGGTCAGGCAGCCGGGCCTGGAGCAGCGCCATGGCCTCCTGGGACGAGAGCAGGTCAAGCGGGAACGCGCCCGCCTGGCCGGCGTCTTCGGCGATGCGGCTGTCGCGGGTGGTCAGCAGCAGGCGGGTTTCGGCCGGCAGCGCCTGGCGCAGCGGCTCGGTGGCCTCCAGGTCCCACACATCATCCAGCACAACCAGCAGAGGGCCGCGCCCGCTCAAGAGGGTGTTGACGGCCATGGAGTCGAACTTGAGCTTTTGCCAGTGTTCGGGCTGGCTGGAGATTTGCACGTCGCCGCCGTAGGCGTAGCTGGCCCAATGGTCCAGGAGGGCCTGGCACTGCTCCGGCCGGCGGAAGCCGCGGCCCAACTCGACCCACAAACAACCGCCCAAATAGTCGCCGCCATAGTGATGCACCAACATGGCAACCAGGGTGCTTTTGCCAATACCGGGCATGCCCCAGATGGCGGTCGGGTGACCCACCTCGACGGCGGCCGACAGCCGCGCGCGCAGGCGGGCGAGCTCGTCCAGGCGGCCAACAGCCTGCTCCCAGCGCTTGAGCGGATCGGCCTCGGCCGGCCGCAGCCACTGGCGCGAGAAGGGCACCTGATTGATGGTCAGGTTACCCCCCACGATGAGATTGTCATCGCCGGTTACGGTTTGGATACGGCCGCCCGAGGTGGCGATGCTGCCCCAGTTGGCGCCTTTGACGTCGACATTAGACATTTGGCTGGCTCCTGCGGGCCGGCGCGGTGTTCTTCGAGTATGATTGTACGGGCAAACGCCGAGCGGGCGAAACGGAGGATGACGATGGACGATGAAAACAAGCCCAGCCAAAAACCGCCAGCCGCGAGCGGGGGAACCGGCAACGTGAGCGTGGGCGGCAGCAACATGGGCAATATTGCCACCAGCGGCGCGCGGATTGTGAACCGCAACAGTTTCAACCGCACCGACAGCGGCAATGCGGCCCTGGCCGAAATCTTCAGCGCGCTGTTGGACAAGGTGGAAGCGACGCCCGAGTCCGACAAAGCCATCACCAACCCGATGGTGCAGCAACTTCAAGCGACTGCCGAGCGCCTACAGGCCGGCGCGGCCAAACCGGAGGATGAGGGGTTTTTTGAGCAGCGCTTGAAGGCGCTGTACGTTATGGCGCCGGACATTGGCGAGGTAGCCATCGCGACGCTGGCCAACCCCGCGACCGGCATTGCACTGGTCATCAAGAAGATTGCGCAGAAGGCGCAGGCCGGTCTGAAGCCGGGCACAGGCGAGGCTAAAGCACCATAGCGGAAGAGATGACCACACTCCCCATACTGACTTTGACGGGCAGCGCGCTGGAGCGCGGGAGGGCGCACGGGGAAGAATTGCGCCCGCTGATCCAGACGCACGTGGCGCGCTGGCTGGATTTGCTGGCGGTGAACACCGGCGAAGAGCCGCGGGCGTATGTGGCGGCGCTGGTCAGCGAAACAAACTTCCGGCCGGCGATTGAGCGCTGGACGCCGGGCCTGCTAGATGAGGTGCGCGGCATGGCCGAGGGGGCGGGGGTGGACGAGGCCCTAATCTTTGGCCTGCAATTGCCGGATGAGGAGTGGTGGTTTCGGCTGGAGCGCCGTATGGCAGCAGGCGCGTGGCCGGGCGCGGTGGGCGAGGCGTGCAGCAGCCTGGGGGTGCGGCCGGCGGCGGGGCACACGCCGCTGACGGCGCAGAATATGGATATGCCCAACTATATGGACGGCTTGCAGGCGGTGCTGCGCGTGCAGCCGTCCGACGGCGCGCCGGAGGCGCTGGTGTTCAGCGTGGCCGGGCTGATTGCGCTGAACGGCGTCAACCGGGCCGGGGTGAGCACGTGCTGCAACTCGCTGACCGAGCTGGCGCACGCGGCAGACGGCCTGCCGGTGGCGTTTGTGCACCGCGGCCTGCTGGCGCAGCCCACGCTGGCCGCGGCGGAAGCGTTTGTGCGCGGCGCGCCGCATGCTTCCGGCCAGAACTTTCTGCTGGGCGGGCGGGAGCGGGTGGCGGCGTTTGAGTGCTCGGCGCACGCGGTGGTGGAAGTGACGGCCGAGGCGGCGAGTCCGAACATCTGGCATACCAATCACGCGCTGGTGAACGGCGATCGGCAGCGCAGCGAGGCCGAATTTGAAGCCCTGCCGGAAGCGGCGCGGCGGAGCTTCCTGGGCAGCCGCGACAACTCGGCGGCGCGCTATTGCGCGCTGGAGGAGCGGCTGACGCTGGCGGGCGGCCCGCTGGACGTGGCGGGGGTGAAGGCGATTTTGAGCGCGCATGACTCGCCGCGGCACCCGGTGTGCCGCCACAAGCCGGCCAACGCCGGCGCGTCTGCGTTCGTGACTATTGGCAGCACGGTGATGACGTTGGGCGAGCAGCCGGTGCTGCACATTGCGCCCGGGCCGCCGTGCGTTACACACTTTGAGGAATTGAGCTTCTAGTCCGAGATGATGTCAAGACAAACTTGCGAAGATATACCCGAAAATGGGATGCTGCGCGT
>JAYTFQ010000003.1:0-10690 GCA_043734225.1 Anaerolineales bacterium
CAATTCGGCCAAAACATCCTTGATTACCTTGTTCACAGCGAAGTGTCCGCGCCGCCCGGCTGGGCAGTTACAAAAATCCTCCTTAATTTCCGCCGGCGGGACTACGGGCCTGAGCAGATGCCTTATGGTTTGACCAGCGCCAACGCCCCGCTGTGCGTCGCCAGAAAGATTCGGGTGCCGCCGGCGCTGGCCGCGTCGAAGAGCAAGTATTGCTGGTTGGCATCCTGGACCAGGCTGACCAGGTAGGTGCCGTTCCAATCCTGGTGGCCCTTGGTGCTGAGAATGGGGTTCTGCGGCGCGCGGGTCCAGACGCGGCCATCGGCGCTGGTGGCGTAGCCCAGCGAAAACGTGCTGCCGGCGAACTTGCCGCCGCTGCCGTCGGTGCTCAGGTAAACCATCGCCCAGCCGCCGTCGATGGGCAGCACATTCGGGTCCATCACACGTTTGGCATCCCAGGCGTTGGGCTCCGGCGCCAGCACCGGGTCGCTTTCGGCGTACAGCTCGCTGGTGGTGGCCGGATCGTTGTACTTGGTCCAATGCAGGCCGTCGGGCGAGGTGGCTATGCCAATCATGGAGGCGTTGTGTGAGCTGAGTCCATCGTAGTACATGACATAGCCCGCAGTGGTTGACAGCACGTTGGGCGCGCTCACCTGGCCGGCGTCCCAGGTGCCGGGCGTGCCGGGGTTTAGCACCGGCTGCGGGTCCGCCTTCCACGGCCCGCTAGGTTTGGGGGCGGTGGCCCGGCCGATGCTCTCGCTCCCCGCGAAGCTCGCCCCCTGCAAGGTGTAGTAGTACAGCACCCAGGTGCCATCCGGCTGCACCAGCACGCTCTGGGCAAACAGGTTCGGCCCATCGTAGGCCGCGGATTGGGAGTATGGGCCCAGACTGAACACTGGCTGGTCGCCCCGCACCGTCCAGTGGCTGCCGTCGGGCGAAGTGGCATAACCCACGCCCACCGCCGCCGGCCAATTCTCGATTCCATTAAAGAACATGTGAAACTGCCCGTCGTGATAGATCACCGCTCCCGGATCGAGGTAGGTGCGCGCCCAGCCGAAATTGGCCTTGAGCACCGGGTTATCCGGGTCGAGCTGGAAGAGGCTGGCGGCGGGTGTCGTCGCGGTGGGCGCGGGCAGCGTGGGGGAAGCGGCGGCCGGCGCGGCCGTAGCGGCGAGAGTGGCCGCCGTGGTTACGGTGGCGGCCGGCGCGGCTGTGGTTGCGCTGGCGGCGGGCAGGGCCGTGGCCGGCACCGCTGTCGTGGGAGCGGGCGAGGGCGTGGCCGCGGCCGAAGCCGGGGCGCAGGCTGCCAGCCACACCAGCAGCAGCGCGGCAGCACCGTGTCCCACGCGTATGAAATGATGCTGTCTCTGGTCGACTCGTGCTTGTGCGAACATACCACCTCCGGCAGAATGATTTCGGGGATGGTAGCAGGCGCGCTGCCGCCTGTCATCACATGCGGATGTGATTTCGGAGCGTTCAACCCACTGACTGGCATTTGTCCTAATCCCAAGCATTGTCCCGTTAACTCAGATAACGACGGACCGCTTTTTAACGGGGCAATGTCAAACTTCAGATAACTGTCCGGATGCGGATTAGACCTGCGGAGCGCTAACTAAACTGTATTGGGCTTAGAACGCATCGAGCCGAGGCAGCGTTACAACAGCCCCAGCTCGCGCGCGCGGGCGGCGGCCTGGGTGCGGCTGTGAACATCCAGCTTGCTGTACAGGTGCTTGGCGTGGGTGCGAACTGTATTCAGGCTCACGGTCAACTCGTCGGCGATCTGCGCGTGCGAGCAGCCGGCCGCCATCCGGCGCAGCACGGCCAGCTCGCTGCTGGTGAGCGCCACCGGCGGCCGGGCCGCGGCGGGTGACCGCGCGGCCGAGGCCACTGTCCAGCCCTCCAGCAAACGCGCCGCCTGGTGTGCGCCGGGCTGCGCCGGGCCGAGGGCCGCCAGCGCGCGCAGCAGCGTGTGCATGGGCTGGCCCTCATCTATGAACAGCCGCACGCAGCCGGCCGGCTCGGCCAACTGCACCGCCTCCCCCAGCGCGGTCAGGGCCGCGGGCGGGTCGCCGGCCTGGGCGGCCAGGGCCGTCAGGGCCAGCGCCTCGGCCAGGTGCGCCAGGCGGCCATCGGCCGCGGCGGCGGCCTGGGCCGGCCGCAGCACCGCCAGGGCCGAAGCGCACTGGCGCCGCGCCAGATGCAGGCGCGCCAGGGCAAAGGTTTCCTGTGCCACCTGGAACGGCGGCTGGCCGGCCTCGGCCCCCAGCGCCGGCCGGAACGCGCGCTCGGCAGGGGCCAACTCGCCCAACCGCAGCCACAGGCGGGCTGCGCGCGCCGCCAGCCGGCCGCGCGCGCCTGGCTCCAGGCTGGCCGGCAGGGCTATAATGGCCTGGGCCAGCAGCGCGCGGACCGCTGGCGCCGCTGCGAGTGGCGCCGGGTCGGCTGCCAGCCGCACCTGGGCGGAGAGCAACAGCGCTTCGCCCAGCAGCGCGGGGTTAGCGGGCGATGTCAGGCACAGGCAGGCCTCGGCATGCTCGCTGGCGGCGGCCAGATCATTCCGCTCAAGCGCCGTTTGGGCCAGTAGCCGCTGGGCAAAGCGCTGGAACAGGCGCATGCTGGCTCGGCCGGGCAAATGGTCCAGGCCGGCGGCCAACAGGCGCTCGGCTTCGGCGGGCCGGCCCTGCGCCACCCGCAGCGGCGCCAGCAGCACCGCCAGCCGCGAGTAAATAGCCGGGTGCTCGGCCGGGCTGGCCCAGCGCTGCGCCTCGCCAAACGCCTCCAGCGCCTCTGGCCATTGGCCGGTTTGATAACACGCAAAACCCAGGTCCACCGCCGCCAGTGCGCGCAGGCTGGCCGAGCGCTCCGGCAGCAGCGCCAAAGCTTGCCGCGCCAGGTCCGCGGTCTGGCCAGGCTGGCCGCGCTGGCGGGCCACCTCGGCGCGCAGCAAGGCCATCTGCCCGGCTTCATCCGCCTCCGGTGTCGCGTGCTGCTCGGCGGCGGCGATGCAGGTATCGGCTTCATCTAGCTGGCCGGTGAGCATCAGCGCCCAGGCCCACAGCCGGCACAGCCGCGCGCTGGACAGCTTGAGCGCCGCGGGCACGCGCTGCCACCAATCCAAAACGGTCTGGTTGTGGCCGATCCGCAGCAGCTCATCAATGGCATCCGGCAGCCGCGCGGCCACGCGCGCCTCGTCGTCCGCCGCCAGCGCGTGCTCGGCCGCCGAAGCCCAATCCCCGGCGGCGGCGAACCAATCACTGGCGCGCTGATGCAGCGCCTGGGCCAGGCTGCGCGGCGCCTCGGCCAGCCGGGCGCGCAGGAACTCGGCCATCAACGGGTGGTAGCGATACCACTCACCCGCCTCGTCCTGCGGCGTCACAAAGAGCTGGGCGCGCGCCAGCCGCTCCAGCCAGGCGCGGCCGGCACCGGCCGGCACCGGCTCCCCGGGCAGCACCGGCGCCGGGAAAAAAAGCGCCTCGCACAGTGCCGGCGTCATGCGCTCCAGCACGGCCGTGTGGAGCAAAAAACTCTGCGCCGCCGGCGGCTGTTGGGCGAACACCTCCTGCGCCAGGTAATCAAACACGACCGCTGGCCGCCCCGGCCGGCCAGGCGCCGCCGGCCGCGCCTGGGCGGTGAGCGCCATCAACTGCAACCCCGCCGCCCAACCCTCGGTTTGCTCCGCCAGCGCTGCCACGCGAGCCGGCGGCAGGCGCAGACCCATCGTCTCGTTTAGAAAGCGGCCGGCCTCCGGCTGGCTGAAGCGCAGGTCATCGGCGCCGAACCACGCCACTTTCCCGCGCGCCCGCCAGCGCGCCAGCGGCAGCGGCGGCTCAGCCCGGCACAGCAGCACCAGGCGCAGGCTGCCCGGCAGATGCTCGATCAGCCCGGCCAGCGCGGCGTGCAGCGCGGCAGTGGTGATCAGGTGATAGTCATCCAGCACCAGCACGGCCGGCCGCGCCGAGGCCGGTTGCTCGCCTAGCGCCGCGGCCAATTCTTCAAATGGATCGGCCAAATCGCCGCCGCCCAACTCGGGCGGCAACTGCTGCCCCAGACCCGGGAACACGCTCTCCAGCGCCGCCACCCAATAAGCCCAAAAGCGCGCTGGGTCGTTGTCGCGCTCGTCCAGCGCCAGCCAGGCCAGCGGGAACGCCCGGCCGGCGCGCGCGTTGTGCCACTCAGTGATGAAAGTCGTTTTGCCAAACCCGGCTGGGGCCGAGACCAGCACCAGCGGCGTGCCCTGGCGCAGCGCGGCGGTCAGGCGGCGGGTCAGGCGATCACGGTGGACGAGACGAGGCCGGAGCAGCGGCGCGTGGAGCTTGGCGTGCAGGAGCATGTGGAGGAAATATACCACGCGGGAAAAGCATCGAGGCTCAATAGGCGTTGGCCCAGCACGCTGGCACATCGCCATACGCCGGTGCCCACCGAGATCCCCGCCGCCTTGACGGATGAATTCGTTGCGTTGAAACAGCACCAAGTTCTAGTGGCGGTCTGCCGTGATCCTGAGGATAATAGGGGGATCGTGGCGGCTAAGACATCCTTGATTTCCTTGTTCACAGCCAAGTGTCCGCGCCATCTGGCTGGGTAGTTACAAAGGCATTATGAAGCTTCTTCTTACTTCCGCTGGCATCAAGAACCCGAGCATCCACAACGCGCTGGTCGACCTCCTCGGCAAACCGATCTCCGAATGCAACGCCCTCTGCATTCCAACCGCGGGATACGGGCACCCCCAGGGCAGTCCGGGCGGGGCATGGCGTTTCATCAGCGGTCAAGCCTCCACACCCATGTGCGAGCTGGGCTGGAAGTCGTTAGGAGTGCTGGAGCTCACCGCGCTGCCCAGCATCGACCAAGAACACTGGGTCCGCTGGGTTCGGGAGACTGACGTCCTGCTGGTGAATGGCGGCGACGCCCTGTACCTGTGCTACTGGATGCGGCAGTCCGGGCTGGCGGATCTCCTGCCGTCGCTGCCCGAGACGGTTTGGGTAGGCCTGAGCGCTGGGAGCATGGTGATGACCCCCCGTATCGGGCAGGACTTCGTCGGGTGGAAGTCGCCAACCGGGAGCGACAGCACGCTAGGCATCGTGGACTTCTCGATCTTTCCGCACCTGGATCACGAACTCATGCCGGACAACAACCTGGCCAACGCAGAAAAATGGGCCGCCGAGGTATCCGTGCCGGCGTACGCGATTGACGATCAGACCGCCATAAAAGTAGCCGACGGTACCGTCGAAGTCGTCTCTGAGGGGCACTGGAAGCTGTTTACCCCTAAAACGGCAAGCCTCTAAACAAGATTCGCGTGGCCCCATTCAAGCCGCGCGCGGGCGCGGTCGGCGATTAAACAGCCGGAGTCGCGAGCCTTCGCTGGCTCTCGACCCCGGTATTGTTACCTGTACGGCCGAGACCAGTTGTTGCTGGCGGTTCGGGCCTACAGTTGGTGTTCCCCGTTCTGTCCGCTCCCTTCGCTGATTTCTGAGTGCTGGTTTGAAACTGGCTGCCATCTTCTGTTAGACTTAAGCGCATGCTGCGCATTTATTTGTTCGGCCAGCCGCGCTTCGAATTTGACGGCCAGCCCCTGATATTCGCAAGCCTGCCGAAGACCTGGCCCCTGTGCGGTTATCTGCTCCTGCAGCGGGCGCAGCCGGTCGAGCGCGATACGGTCGCCTTCACTTTGTGGCCGGACCGAACGGAGAGCGACGCGCGCGCCAACCTGCGCCGCCATCTGCACGACCTGCGCCGGATTTTACCGGCTGTCCCTTCTCGGCCCGCCTGGATCCTGAGCCGCGCCGGCACGCTGCAATGGAACCCGGCCGCGGAGTATTGGCTCGATGTGGCCGAGTTCGAGCGCGGCCTGGCCGGCGCGGGCCTGGCCGAAGCCGTGGCGCTGTACAGCGCCGACCTGTTCGCGCCCCTATATGACGATTGGATCTTCCCGGAGCGCGAGCGGCTGCGCGGCCAGTATCTGGCGGCCTTGAACCGCCTGGCCGCTGAGCATCGGGCGCGGCGTGACTACCCGGCCGCCATCGCCTACGCCCAGCGCCTGCTGGAGCACGACCCCCTGCGTGGCGATGTGGTGCGCCAGCTCATGTCGCTGAGCTACGAAGCCGGCGACAGCGCCGGCGCGCTGCAAGAGTACAAACGCTTTGCGCGCCTGCTGCGCTCCGAACTGGGTGTCGAGCCCACCCCTGAGCTGGTAATGCTGCGCGATGCCATCGTCCAGAACGCCCCGCTGCCGGGCGCGGCCCAAGACGCAGCAGCAGACGGCGACAGCGGCAGGACCGAGCGCGCCGGTGATGGCTGGCGCCGCGCGCCGCTGCCGTTCGTGGGGCGCGAAGCGGAGCTCGGCCAACTGCGGCAGGCCTGGGCGCGGGCGGCGCGCGCGCCGGGCCGCGGCGGCCTGGTGCTGATTGGCGGCGAGGCTGGCGCGGGCAAGTCGCGGCTATCGGCCGAGCTGGCGCGGCAGGCCGAGGGCGAAGGCGCGCGCGTGTTGTCGGGGGTCACCACCTTCGGCGAGCCGCTGCCCTACCAGGCCGTGGCCGCCGCGTTGCGCTCGGCGCTGCCGCTGCTGGCGGTGCTGGAGATCGGCCCGGTCTGGCTGGCCGCGGTGGCGGCTCTGATCCCCGAGCTGCGCGCCCGCCTGCCCCACCTGCCGGCCCTGGCGCCGCTGGAGGCCGATCGCGAGCAGACGCGCCTGTTCGAGGGCGTGGCGCGGGTGCTGGCCGGGCTGGCCCAGCCGCGGCCGGTGCTGCTGATCTTGGAAGACCTGCACTGGGCCGGGGCCGCCACCATCGCGCTGCTGGAGTTTCTCGCCCGCCATGTGCCGCAGTTCGCGCTGCTGATCGTAGCCGACTATCGCGATGAGGACGTCCCGCGCGCCCACCCGCTGCGGCAGTTGCGCCGCCGTTTACAACGCGAGGACCTGGTCAGCCAGATTCTATTGGGCCGGCTGAGCCTGGCGGCGGTTGGCGCGCTGGTGGCCCAGGTGCCCGGCCTGCTGGCTGCCGGGGTGCCCGCTGGAGAAGATGCCGCCGCGCAACTCTATGCCGAGAGCGAAGGCAACCCGCTGTTCCTGGGCGAGCGCATTCGCGATTGGCTCGAACGCGGCCAGGCCGGCTCGCCCGCCACGCCGCTCAGCTTTCAGGCCATCCTTGAAGCGCGCCTGGGGCGCCTGTCGGACGAGGGCCAGTTGCTGGCTGCCATCGCCGCCGTCGCCGGCGCGGAATTCGACCTGGAATTGGTGGCCCAGGTGGCAGGCTGGAGCGAAGCGCGCGTGCTGCGCGGTTTGGACGAATTGATCGATCACCATTTGCTGCGCGATGTCGGCGGCCGGCACCGCTCCGATTTTGCCTTCACCCATCACCTGATCCAGGCCGCCATCTACGCTGGCATCCCCGCTGACGACCGGCGCCGCCGCCACCGCCGCGTGGGCCAGATTATGGAAGAGCTGTACGCGCCGCGGCTGGACGAAATTGCCGCCGAGTTGGCCTCGCATTTCGATCTCGGCCAGGCGCCCGAGCCGGCGGCCGGCCACTACCTGCGGGCCGGCCGGCGCGCGCTGGCCGTCTCGGCCGCTGACGAAGCGCTCAGCTTCGTCCGCCGCGGCCTGGAGCTTGCCATCGAGCCGCGCATTCGTTTTGAGCTGCTGGCGTTGACTGAGACCATCCACGCCCGCCGCGGCGCGCGCGCGGAGCAGCAAGCCGCGCTGGCGCTGCTGGAAGAAGCCGCGCAGGTTGTGGGGGATGAAGACCTGATCTGTGATGCCCTGCTGCGGCGCATCCGCTTGTGCCGGGCGCGGGGCGAGCGCCCGGCCGAAGCGGCACACATCGCCGAGCTCAGCGCGCGCGCCCAATCGCCGCGCTGGCAGGCCGAAGCGCTACAAGCGGCCGCCACGCACGCCCTGCTGCTGGGCCAGTTCGATCAGGCGCGGACAGGGCTCGAACGCGCGCTTGCACTGTGGCAGGCGCTGGGCCAGGCCGGCAGCGGCAGCCTGGTGGAATGTTACGCTTCGCTGGCTGAAGCCGCGGTGCTCCAGGGACACTTTGACGAAGCCCAGCACTGGCTGGAGCCAGCCACTGCGTTGGCTGGCGCGGAGTCGAACCCGTCGCTGGTGGTGCACGCGCTGCGCTCGGCCGCCATTGCCGCCATGGTGCAGGTGGACATGCAAACCGCCAGCCGGCTGGGCCAGCAGTTGCTGGCGCTGTGCTTGAAGATCGGCGACCGCGTGGGTGAGGCCGACGCGCACAGCCGCCTGGCGAGCGCAGCGGCCCGCGCTTTTCGGGTGGCCGAGGCTCGCCAGCACTACGAGCAGGCCGAGGACTTGTACGCGCTGCTGGGCGACCGCAAGGGCCAGGCGGCCACAGTGGTGAACGCCGCCATGCTTCTGGCCAATCTGGGGCAGTACGACGAAGCCATGGCGCGCGACCGGCGGGCCGCCACCCTGTTTCAATTGCTGGATGACCCGCGCGGCCAGGCGGTCAGCGCCATCAACTTGGCCTGGCATGCCACGCTCCAGGGCGATTATGCCACCGCCCGCGCTTCGGCTCAGCGCGGTCTGGAGCTGGCGCGGGCGATGAACAGTCCGGTGTACGAAGCCTACGCCCTCTCCAACCTTGGCGCCGCCGAGCGCGAGCTGGGCGAGCTGCCGGCCGCCATCGCCCACATGCAGGCCGGCATGGCGCTGCGCCAGACGCTGGGGCAGACCGTCGAGTACGCCACCGACCTGTGCGACCTGACAATCGCTTACCTGCGGGCCGGCGAGCCTGGCGCCGCCCGGCAGACAGCGGACGAAATGCTCGGTCTGCTGAGCGCCGACCCGGCCGGGATGACATACCCGCAATATATGCTGTGGGCCGCCGCCCAGGCCTACCACGCCTCGGGTGAGCCGGCGCGCGCGGGCGAGCTGCTGGCTCAGGCCCACCTCACCTTGTTGCAGAAGGCCGACGCTATCCCCGACCCGGCCTCGCGCACCACCTTCCTGAAAATGCCCTTCAATCGCGAGTTGCTGGCCGCCTTTAAGCGCGACCACTGGCCGCAGAATATCCCCTAAAACAGCGCAGTTTCTACGTTCGGACGGCCTTCGGACGGGCAGGTAGTTGAATGTCTCTCAGTGGTGAGAGTCGTTTTTCACTGGAGGCGCCCGGATGCCGGATATCGTTCAGCCTGACCTAAATCACCTGTTTATCGTGCGCGTGTGGCCCGAGCCGGCCGGCAGCCGGGCCTGGCCCTGGCGCGGCTCGGTAGAGCACGTCTCGTCTGGGCAGCGGCTGTATTTTTCAGCCCTGGCCGACCTGAACGACTTCATCACCTGGCGTCTGGCCGCGCCCCAGGCAGCCGAGGGCTAAGGCCCGTGGGAAGTGTGACTCGTTCTTGAATTGTGTTCAATGGATCAGGAGACCCTATGCAAAGACAAACAGCTCGTTTCAATGTGTATCGCCGGCGCGGCGCCGGTCTGGCGCTGCTGCTGAGCGCGGCCGTGATGCTCTTGGCTTGCGGCAGCCTTGGCAGCGTGACCTCGGCCGTCAGCTCGGCCGCGACCGGCGCCGCGGCCGTCGGCAGCAGCCAGCCAGCGGCTGGTGGCACGCCCCGCTCAGCGGCCGGAGCGTTGAGCACCGCCCAGTGCCAGAAGATTGGGGACGCCTTCATTGATTTTGAAGGCGAATATCCGTTCCTGGCCATCGCCAGCGACAGCGCCTATGCGGCCAATACGCCCGACAGCCCGACTTATATCAATATTCCCAAGCTGCACAACGACCTGGATGTGCTCAGCACCCTGCCGGGTGGGACGGTGGGCGCGCTGGGCGCCGCCCTCACCCAGTTCCGGCAGTTGGTAGACCTGGTGGATAGCAACTTCAAGGCGGGCGGCAAACCGTTTTCGGATGGCAGTAACAACGGCCAGAAGGTGATGGACGAGTACTTAAAGCTGGCAGTGCCCTACACCATCGTAGCCGAGGGCTTTGGCAATAGCTGCTCAAACTACAGCGTCTCGACCCCCGTGCCCGACGCGGCCAGCTTTCAGATCGGCCAAACGGCGAGTGTGGGCGACCTGCGCGTGACGCTGGACAAGGTGATGCAGCCGCCCTCCGACGTGGGTTTGCCGCAAGCTGGCAATCGTTTCTTGGTGGTGCATGTCACCATCAAAAACGTTGGCGCCGTCCCCCAGACCGTCACCGCGCTCAGCGAGACCAACCTGAAAGATAGCACCGGGACGAGCTACGGCTTCGACCCGTTTGCCAACAGCCTGGCCGCGGTCAGCGGTGACAACGCGCTCGACGCGCAAATCCCGGCCGGCGGCACCCATGCCGGGCTGGTAGGTTACCAATTGCCCGCCAACGCCGGCGATCTGCTGTGGATCTTCCACGACTACGGCCAGGGCCGGGCCATCTTCGCCATCAAGGTCAGTGACATCGACCTCAGCGGCGCCTCGTCCGCCCCGACCGAAGACGCTCTGCGCAGCAGCGCCGGCGCCACCATGACCGAGTTCATGAACCTGGTCGCCACATCCGATGCCATGGCCCTGACCGCCACGGCTGGGCCGCCCGACGCCGCGGCGCCGACCGACACGCCCGCGCCCTAAGGCTTGCCTCGTCGGACTCAAATGGCTCGGCCCCGCCGCTTGGGCGGGGCCGAGCCATTTTAATCTGCTCTGCCTGTCTTACAGCGCCGGCCGAATTGGCTGATGCAAAGCAGCCAGACGAGCGTCTGG
>JAYTFQ010000004.1:0-3953 GCA_043734225.1 Anaerolineales bacterium
CTTTTTTTGTGTCGGAGTTACTCGAACTTCAGCCGGACGCCCTGTTCTCCAAGCACAATATCCATTTGCAGCGCCGGCAGGTCCACGATGCAGTACGGGTTTTCAATGTGCCGCGCCGGGTCCAAAGGCTGCTGTTCCCCGTTGATCTGAAGCGCCGCCTCCCAACTGAACGTCAGGCTGTCGCCCCGCAGGGTTTTCAGACTGGCTGAGAGGTGATCAGTCGCCAACCCCATCGCCAGGATCTTGTTTTGAAATTCTTCAAAGCTTCCGTCCAACAGCGCCTGCCCCATGTGGCACAGCCAGACGTTCTCGCGGCCGTGCGAGCGCAGCTCCCGAAATGCTGTCGGGCCACGGGTAATAAATTCGAAGCCTTGCGCCGCGCGCAGCGCCACGTACCCCTGGCCCTTGCGGGCGAAGGCCCACTTATCGCGCAGGGCGGTTTCATCAAACGCGGCGGCCGGGAAGTAGGCATGCGTGAAACCGAGCCAATCATTGGCCGGCAGTTGGTACAGGGCAATGATCACATCCCCCCACTGCGCCACGCGCGGCAGCACCCCATTGCCGGCCCACAAATTTGGCCGCCGGCTGTCGGCTTCGCTCATATTCGCCGGATGATTGACGTACACCAGCGCATCCGGCCCCAGCGTGGCTTGCCAGATGTGCTCGCTAGCGCCCGGTTGGCCCGCCCGGTAAGTCTGCGCGCTGGCCAGCATAAAATCGCTGGTCTTGTAGACGGCGGTCTCCACCTCCCAGGCGCGTCCGCCGGCCGCGGCCTCGTCAGGCTGCACCGGCGAGGCGTGCCGCTCCCGGCTCCAGAAGGCATCGACCGAAGTCAGGGCGATCTTCTGAATGACCTCCGGCAGCTCATACTTGCGGCAGCAGGCCAGGCTAACCGTCCCCAGCAAATTCTCATTGAAATTGCCCTGGCCCCACATCAGCCGGGCGATGCCCGAGGTCGCCTCCAGGCGCGCGCTCAGCACGCTAGCCGTGTCCGCCCGTCCCTTGGAGGCGCCATACGCGCCCTGGAACGAGTTCACGGCCAGATCGAAGAAGATCTTGTCCATCAGCACCGAAGCCAGGTCGCGCAGCGCGTCCGAGCTGGCCAGTTCCGCCAGGTGTGATAACGCCGCCAGGTTGGTTTCCACGGCGGCCGGCGAGTCCCAGTCGTGGAAGCCATACCGGCCATGCTGCCGCAGGGCGGCCAGGACCAGCTCCACCGCGCCATCGCGATGCCAGCGGCCTTTTTTGCCGGTGGCAGCAAACACCCGGTCAGGATAAAGCTGCCCAGCCAGCGCCTCGCAGGCGAGATATAGCAGATCGCTGCTCTCGGCGCCGGTGTCACCCACGCTCCACTGGGGCCCTTCTCCGCGCTCATTGCGCCAATGGGGGAAATCCACCACAAAGGTGCCGGCGCTCAGCCCCAGGGCCTGCAGATGGCTGTTTTTCTTTTTATAGCGCAGCAGCACACCCAGCAAACCCAGCATGTCCGTCAGCGATCCGACCAGGCCGGCGCGGATGCCCTCGACGGCGCCCTCAACGATCTTGCGATCGACGCGCTCCCATTGACCCAGCGCCATTTTGGCCAGCTCAACATACAGGCTGTTGCTGCGGCGCTCCGCGGCATCTTCCAGCGCTTCCCGGGCGCGCAGCGCGATATCGGGGCTGGCCTTGTGCGTGTACGGTGTGCGCACGACGTGGAAGAGCTCCTGGCGTTCAAAGCGCAATTGCCGAACGTAAAAATCCTCCAGCGGCGGCCACAGCGCCAGGTGATGGGGCCCGTTCCGCAGCGGAAACTTCTTGATGAACTCTACCGACAGGCCTGGTTTCACCGTCGTGGTCCGCTCCTGGAAAATATCCCCTTGCAGGCTTTGGGCGCGCATAATGATGATGCCGCCGGCGCCGTCCAGCTCTTTGGGAAAGCTCACTACAATCGGCTCATTCACATTCAGACGGTCACCGTCCGGATAGCCCCAAACATAGCGATCCAGCGTCGCCTGGGCTGCCAGCTTCTCGAGCGCCACCCGTTTGGGCAAGAATTCGGGCTCGATGTGCGTCGGCAGAAGGATTTCCGCCGCGCCCGTCAACGCCTCCACCTTCAGTGCCATGACACAGGCGATATGTTCGACACCGGCGCCTTCAAAGCGCACCAAAATCTCGTTGGTCCCCGCGGCCAGCGCGCAGGTGACGGCCACACTTTGCGGGCGCGCGCCGCTGAGATGTTCTTGCCGGTACAGGTGCTGCCCATTGAGCCATAGGTCGGCGGGGCCCGAGGTCGTCAAAACTAACTGGACATCCTGGGCCGCCGGCGCCTGCAATTGGGCATAGGCCCAGCCGCGCTGATAGGCCCAGGCCGGGTAGCGGGTCGTCAAGTCTACGAAGTGATCGTCGCGGCAAGCATAGTAATGCCAGACCAGCAGCGGATTGTCCTTGGTCAACGGCCCCAAAGGGTCCAGGTCTACCGGCGCGGCGCCCACGCCCGACTCAGCCTCATAGTGGCTTTGAATGAGGCGCTGCGCCGTCTCGGGTTGCACGGCCCCATCCAGGGTGACGCGGGTCAGCAGTGGGCCGGCCACCAGCCAGTTGTGCAGAAAACCATTCGAAAGTTGGTAGTGAAGGAAAGTGTTTGTCATTAATGGGATCCTTAGAGTCTAACATATTCCCAGCAACGGCAAATTGACAAAGCCGCTGTCAAGGTGCTAGAGTGCCTCTGCGAATCGTATCCATCGTTTCAGGAGAAATCATGACCTCAAATCCGCCTGGTTTGCTGCAAGACGCCCGCGTGCGCGAGGCGTACCCTGTTCTCAAAGACGTCGTTTATCTCAACGTCGGAACCTACGGCATTATGCCCGAACCGGCCCTGGCCGAATTTCAATCCCTGCAGGCCGACTTCGAGCGGCGCGGCGTGGCCTCCAACCATCTCTTCGGCCGCAAAGCCGAGGAAACGCGCCAGCGCATCGCCGACCTGGTGGGCGCCAGCAAGGCTGACGAGATCGCCTTCACGCGCAACGCCACCGACGGCATCAACCTGGTGCTGGCCGGCATCGATTGGCAGGCCGGCGACGAGGTCATTACCACCGACGAAGAGCACGAGGCGATGAACCACCCCCTGCTCTATCTGCACCAGCGCAAAGGGCTGGTGGTCAAGCGCGTGCAAGTCTCGCCCGACGCGGCGGTGATGGCGGCCCGACTGGACGCGGTCTATTCACCCAAGACACGCCTGGTGGCCATGAGCTTTGTCACCTGCGAAACCGGCACCCGGCTGCCGGCCCACGCCATCAGCAGTTGGGCTCAGGCGCACAACGTGCTGTGCCTGCTGGATGGCGCCCAGGTCTCCGGGGCGATCAAAATTAATGTCGCCGAGATTGGCTGCGACTACTACACCTCCAATGGCCACAAATGGCTCAGCGGCCCCAAGGGCACCGGCTTTTTCTACGGCAAGCTCGAATCGCTGCTCAAGCTGACTCCCGCCCACGTCGGCGCCGGCTCGCTCAAATTTGTCGACCTGAAGACCGAGGAGGCCTTGCCCAATGACAGTGGCGGACGCTTTGAGTTTGGCACGCGCGCCTGGCCGCTGTATGCCGGGCTGGGCTGCAGCCTGGATTGGTTCGACAGCCTGGGCTGGGACAATGTCTATGGCCATGTGGCCGAGCTGAGCGCCCAGCTTAAGCTGCTGATCCAGCAGCGCCCCTACCTGCGCCTGCTGTCCCCGGTGCCCTTTGAGCAGTCTTCGGGCCTGACGGCCTTTGTCATCGAAGAACACGTGGCCCAAGACGTCAGCACCGCCCTGCGTGAGCGCTGGAACATTTTCACCCGCGTCATTCCGCACTTCAACGCCCTGCGTATTGCCACCGCGCACTTCAACAACCGCGAGGATCTGGATCGGCTGATGTTTGGCCTGGATCAAATCGCCGGCTGAGACAAGAAATGCCGGCCGAATTGGATGACGCGGCCCG
>JAYTFQ010000005.1:0-8753 GCA_043734225.1 Anaerolineales bacterium
TGATGCCTTTGGCGATCACCCTGGCTTTTGCCCATGCCATGCTGCTTTACCTGCGCGGCGCCATCGATATCAGCCAGGTGATCGCTTACAACTCGCTCATCTACTTGTATGGTTTCCCATCCTTTGTCTCGGTTGCGGCGTACTCGCAGGTGTCGCTGGGCCTGGCTGGGGCGCGCCGCATCCTCGACCTGATCAACGCCGAGACCGAGATGGACCATAACCCGCGCGGGCACATGGCTCCCATCAAGGGCGCCATCACCTTTGATCAGGTCAACTTTGCCTATGCCGACGCGCAGGGCAAGGCCGTGCTGGCCGGCATCAATTTCAGCGTGCGGCCCGGCCAGACCGTGGCCATTGTCGGCCAAACCGGCGCTGGCAAAACCAGCCTGGTGCGGCTAGTGAGCCGCATCTACGACGTCACCGGCGGGCGCGTGCTGGTGGATGGCGTGGACGTGCGCGAGTGGAACATGGCCACGCTGCGGCAGCAAATTTCGATCATCGAGCAAGACCTGTTCCTGTTTTCGCGCAGCATCTCCGAAAATATCGCCTTTGGCCGCCCGGAGGCCACGCAGGCAGACATAGAGGCCGCTGCCCGGGCCGCCCAGGCCCACGATTTCATTCTATCGTTCAAAGACGGCTACCAGACCGTCATCGGCGAGCGCGGCGTTACGCTTTCCGGCGGCCAGCGCCAGCGGCTGGCCCTGGCGCGTGCCTTCATCACCAACCCGCGTATCCTGGTGCTGGACGATTCCACCAGCGCCATCGACAGCGCCACCGAGGATGAAATCCAAAAGGCCATCTTCCGCGCTGCCGAGGGCCGCACCACCCTGCTCATCACTCATCGCCTGTCGCAAATCCGCTGGGCGGACCAGATCGTCGTCCTGCGCAAAGGCCGCATCGCCGCCGTCGGCAGCCACGACGACCTGCTCAAGACTTCCGAGGCCTATCGGAGAATTTTCGCCCGCCGATAAGCGTTTCATCCTTCATCCCTCATCCTTCATCCATTGACTTATGGGCTTCTTCGGCAATCTCGACCCTGAACACTACGACCGCCACTACACCGACGGCCAATTGCTGCGCCGGATGGTGGACTATTTCAAGCCGTTCCGGCGCGACATCAGCGTCATTGGCGTGGGCGTGGGCTTGGCGGGTGCCCTGGACGTGATTTTTCCCGTCACCATTGCCAACGTCGTCAACAGCCTGGCTGCCAACCGCAGCCCGTCGCTGCTGGCCACCCTCATTGGCCTGGTGCTGATCACCGGCTTGGTGTCGTGGGGAGTCAACTATCAGCGCCGGCAGCTCACCGCGCGCGTCCTGGGCAACGTGGTCTACGCCATGCGCCGCGACGCCTTCCGCGCCACGGTTGCCCACGACTTGTCGTTCTACGATGAGTTCAGCTCCGGCCGTATCGTCAGCCGCATCACCTCTGATACCCAGGAGTTCGCCCAGGTCACCGCGGTCGTGGTCGATACCTTCAGCCAGATCATGACCGTCATCCTGCTGGCGATCATCTTGTTCAACATCGAGTGGCGGCTCACCCTGGCGCTGCTGGCCATGACCCCGGTGGTGCTGGCCGTAGCCGCCTCCTTCCGCCGTCTGGCGCGCTACGTCACCCGCCAGGGCAATCGCGCCATGGCCAACGTGAACGCCTCCATCCAGGAGACCGTTGCCGGAATCGCCGTGGCCAAGAACTTCCGCCAGGAAAAGGCGGTTTACGAGCGCTTCATCAGTGTCAACAAACAGGCCTACACCATCAACCTGCGCCGCGGCTTTGTGCTGGCCAACGTCTTTCCGGCACTCAACATCATCTCCGGTCTCGGCTCGGCGCTGCTCACCTACCTGGGCGGGCTGGCGGCCGGCGGCGGCCTCATCAGCGCCGGCTCCTGGTATCTGTTCTTGCTCAGCACGGACCGTTTCTTCTTTCCCTTTACCAATCTGGCCTCGTTCTGGAGCCAGGTGCAGGCCGGCCTGTCGGCCACCGAGCGGGTCTTTGCGTTGATCGACGCCGAGGCCGTGGTGCGGCAGGTGCGCCAGGATCCGGTGCCGCCGCTGCAGGGCGAGATCGAGTTCAATCACCTGAACTTCCGCTACACCAGCCAGGAAGTGGTCCTGACCGACTTTTCGATGCACATCCGTCCCGGCGAGACCGTGGCCCTGGTGGGCCACACCGGGGCCGGCAAGAGCTCGCTGGCCAAGCTCATCGCCCGTTTCTACGAATTCCAGTCCGGCGAGTTGCTCATCGATGGGCGCGACATCCGCAGCTTTGACCTGCGCAGCTATCGGCTCCAGCTTGGCATCGTCTCGCAGTCACCCTTCCTGTTCGCCGGCACCGTCGCCGATAACATCCGCTATGCCAAACCCGAGATCACCGACGCCGACATCGAAGCCCTCGGCCGCCAGATTGGAAACGGGGAATGGATCGACACCCTGCCGGAAGGCCTGGCCACCGATGTCGGCGAGCGCGGCGCGCGCCTGTCGATGGGCCAGCGCCAGTTGGTGGCCTTGATGCGCGTGCTGGTGGAGCGCCCGGCCATCTTCATCCTGGACGAGGCCACCGCCAGCGTGGACCCCTTCACCGAGGAGCAAATTCAGGAAGCCCTGGACCTGATCCTGCAGCACAGCACCGCCATTATCATCGCTCACCGCCTGTCCACCGTGCGCAGCGCCGACCGCATCATTGTCTTGCGCAAAGGACAGATCATTGAGCAAGGCGACCATGCCGGCTTGCTTCAGCAGGGTGGCCACTATGCCGAGCTCTACAACACCTACTTCCGGCACCAGTCGCTGGAGCAGATTAATGAGTATGGCAAGCTGCGCGGGGCGGTGGCGGGGGACTAAGAGTATGGGGGTGTGGAAGTGTGGGTGTACGGGAGAAAAACCCGCACTTTCACCCAAACTCCCATACCCCCACTTTCCCATACTGGCCCTATCGGTCCATGTCTAAACGCGTCGCCGTCATCGGCGCCGGCACCTGCGGTCTGATCGCCATTCGTTGCTTGCTGGAAGCAGGTCTCACGCCAGTTTGCTTCGAGCGCACCAGCGGCGTGGGCGGCCTATGGAATTTCGACGAGGGCCTGCCCGATGGCGGCACGGTCGCCTACCGCTCGTTGCGCACCAACACCTCCAAGCGCGTCACCGCCCTGTCGGATTTTCCCATCCCGGCCGGCTGGCCCGACTTTCCCTCGCGCGCGCAATTTCTCGAATACATTCGCGACTACGCCGAGCATTTCGACCTGCGGCCGCATATCCGCTTTGGCGTCCTGGTTGAATCTGTCAAGCCCGAGCCCGGCGGCGTCGGTTGGTGCATTGCCTCCCGCCCGGCCCAGGCCGGCCCGACGACTGAAGAGCGCTTCGATGCCGTGCTGGTCTGCACCGGCTTCAACAGCAAGCCCTATATTCCGCCCTTCGCTGGCGAAGAGACCTTTCTAGGCCAGATCCTGCATAGCGCCGCGTACAAAGGGCCGGAGGCCTTCGCCGGGAAACGAGTGCTGGTAGTTGGGGTCAGCAGCAGCGCCAGCGACCTGGCGGTAGAGATCAGCCGCGCTAAGCCAGGCCTGCTGCTGTGTATCCGCCATCCCACCTGGATCACCCCGCGCATCGCCGCGGGCCGGCCCATGGATCTGCGCAATAGCCGCTTCGCCAACCGGCTGCCGCCCAAGTGGCGCGAGCGCGCCCTGGAGCGGCTCATTCGCAGCGAATACAAACGGCGCGGCCTGACGCCAGATAAATATCTGCCCATGCCGCCCTTCGATCCCAAGCGCATCCGGCTGACGCCCGGTCTGGAACTGCTGGAGCAGCTTCAGGCCGGCGCCATCTTGGCCCGCCCGGCCATTGAGCGGTTGGATGGCCGCGAAGTGCTGTTCGTCGACGGCCGGCGCGACCCGGTTGACGTCATCCTGGCCGCCACCGGCTATCACATCCACATGCCATTTATGGATCCGAGCGTGGTGGAAATTACCGCCGACACCATGTGGCTCTACCGCCACGTTTTCCCGCCCAACCGGCCCGGCCTGGCCTTCATCGGCTTCTGCACCGTCGGCGCCGCCGCCCCGCCCGCCTATGAAATGCAGGCCCGCTGGGTGGCGGCGGTGCTGGCCGGGCGCGTCAGCCTGCCTTCAGCCGCCGACATGCAGGCCAGTGTTGACCAGCGCCGCGCGGAGTGCGCCGCCGGTCAGGCGCAGCCGATGAAGCTCAAAATGCCGGCCTACACCGAGAGCCTGGCCCGCGAGATCGGCGCCTACCCCAAGTTTTGGCGCCATCCTACACTGATCCCCCAGCTTCTCTTCGGCCCCATGCTGGCCGCGCATTACCGGCTGGATGGGCCGGGCAAGTCGAAAGTCGCGCTGGAGATCACGCGCAACACGCGTCTGTAAATGTGCGATTGTTCCCCGAGACTGGGATCGGCCTCTCGATCAAACTTCCTAATCCCGCTCTCGCCGCGTCCTCTCCATCGCAATCTCTGACGCCGTAAACCCCAGCTTCTCCCAAAATTCCCGGCTGCCGCGCCCGGCCCGCAGCACCCAGGTGACACTGCCTTCCGCGTCACCCGCCTCATCGGCCGTTAGCCGCCGCACGATCTCGCGGCCGATGCCCTGCCCGCGCCGGTCCTCGGCCACCGCCAGCATGGAGATATACCCGTTCGACACGCCATCGCACAGCGCCCGCGCACAGCCCACCACGCGCGCGCCCTCCAGCGCCAGCACCGTGCGGTCAGCCCGCGCCATCATTTTGGCGAAGCGCAGCGGGTCGCGCACGCGCCGTTCCCAGCCCAGCCCGGCCAGGAACTGGCGCACCGCCTCATAGTCCTCCGGTCGGATGGCGCGATACTCGATCTCGCTCATGGCCAATCCTTTCGGTACACAGTAACCTCCTCAACCACCCGAAACCCAGCCGCCTGGTACAGCGCAAACGCCGCGTCGCGCTGGTGATCGGTATGCACCCGCACCCGTGTCGCGCCCAGGTCCCGCAGTCGCTGTATGCCGGCCAGCAGCAAGGCCCGTCCCACTCCCTGCCCATGAAAGTCGGGATGCACGCCCATCGGCTCCACCTGGCCGCCGTATTCATTCAGCCAGCCAATCCAAAAGCCTGCCACCCGGCCGGCTGGCGTGACGGCCACCAGGTCAAGCTCGGGCTGGTAGGCGCGGTGTTGCAGTGTTCGGGCGCGCCAGTCGGCCCGCATGCTGTCGCTCCCAAAAGCGGCTTGGTGGCAGGCCACATATGCCGCCACTTCCGCCTCGCCCGCCAGGGGACGAATGCTGAAACCATTGGGCGCCGCGCTGCCGCCCTGGGCCTCGGCTTGCAGTTCCATGACCACCATTGACAGCGGGTTGACCGGCACATGGGTCTGCGGCGCAAACCCCGCCGCCTCCAGGCTGCGTTGCAGACTCTGTTGCCGCGCCAGCACATTCACAAACCACAGCGGCCTTCCGTAAGAAGTGCCGCGCAGCGCCGTAGCGCGCTGTTCCGCCCAGGCCAGCAAACGCGGGTATTCCGCCTCATCATTCGGGTGCAGGACGATGTCGATGCACCAGAACGGTGTCTGCATTACCGCCCAGCCGCGCAGCTCGCCGGCCTTGTTGGTCCACAGACCTACATTGTTGGGCTCATCCAGCCCCCACGAGCACAATCGGTACGGCAAGTCCACCACGTGCAGATTGTTATCTGAGAAGGCGTTGACCAGCGCTGCCATGGCAGGCAGGTCAGCCGCCCCCGAGTACGCTTTTTGACGCAGTGCCATCTAACTGCCTCTTGACGGCTAGAACAAATAATCAGTAACATTTGAGATATGTTCGTCAACCGTTGGCCGTGTTTACACCCAAATCGGCTTTTTTCAAAACCTTGCTCGCTAGGCCATCTCAACCGCCGCCCGCCGACAGCGGCCTTGAAGGCCGCTTCCTCCCAATCACCTGGCGCCACCGGCGCGCGCCTCAAGCGTTTGGGTGTAACAACCATGACGCCAGTTACGGAAATGACGCCAATGACGCATATGACGTCAGAATTACGAGTTTCAGATATCTGCTCAGGCGGCCATAAAATACCGGCCGAATTGGATGCCGTGGTCAGACACCCGCAGGGGTCTGACCACGGCATCCAATTCGGCCAAAACATCCTTGATCTCCTTGTTTACAGCCGCCAACGGCGTGTCCGCGCCATTTGGCTGGGTCGTTACAAATATTCTTGGAGCGCTGCCATGATTGACCGTGCCCATCTGTCCGAGTTGCTAACGCAAGAAGACGAATTATTCACCCGCCGCCACCCGCGCTCGCGCGAGCTGTTCCAGCAGGCCCAGGCCCACTTACTGGGCGGCGTGCCCATGAACTGGATGACGCGCTGGGCCGGGCCGTTCCCGCTGTTTGTGCAGTCAGGGCAGGGGGCGCACTTCGAGGACGTGGATGGCCTGCGCTACCTCGACCTGTGCCTGGGCGACACCGGCGCCATGACCGGCCACGCGCCGCCCGCCACCGTGGCCGCCATCGCCGAGCAAAGCCGGCGCGGGCTCACCTTCATGCTGCCCACCGCCGATGCCGTCTGGGTCGGCGAAGAGCTCAGCCGGCGCTTTGGCCTGCCCTATTGGCAGTTCGCCCTCACCGCCACCGACGCCAACCGCTTCGCGCTGCGGCTGGCGCGCCACATCACCGGCCGCCCGCGCGTGCTGGTGTTCAACTGGTGCTACCACGGCACCGTGGACGAAGCCTTCATCACCCTCACCGACGGCCGGCCCAGCTCGCGCTGGGGCAACATCGGCCCGGCGGTGGACCCGGCCGCCACCACGCGCGTGGTGGAGTTCAACGACCTGCCGGCGCTGGAAGCGGCCCTGGCGCCCGGCGACGTGGCCTGCGTGCTGGCCGAGCCGGCCATGACCAATATCGGCATCATCCACCCCGAGCCCGGTTTTCACGCCGCCCTGCGCCAGATCACCCGCCGCACCGGCACCCTGCTTATCATTGACGAGACCCACACCATCTGCGCCGGGCCGGGCGGCTACACCGCCGCGCACGGCCTGGAGCCCGACCTGCTGACCATCGGCAAGCCCATCGGCGGCGGGGTGCCGGCCGCCGCCTACGGCCTCAGCGCCGAAGTGGCCGCCCGCATTCAGGCCCAGCGCGCGCGTGTTGACCAGGACGCCGGCGGCATCGGCGGCACCCTGGCCGGCAACGCCCTGTCCCTCAGCGCCGTGCGCGCCACGCTGGAGAACGTGCTCACCGACGCCGCCTATGCCCGCACCATCCCGCTGGCCGAGCGCTTCGAGGCCGGCGTGCGCGGCGTGATTGATGAATTCGGCTTGCCCTGGAACGTCACCCGGCTCGGCTGCCGGGCCGAATATTGGTTCCGGCCGCGCCCGGCGCGCAACGGCGCCGAGGCCGCCGCCGCCATCGATCACGACCTCGATCGCTTCATGCACCTGTGGGCGCTCAACCGCGGCATCCTGCTGACCCCCTTTCACAACATGGCCCTCATCGCCCCCGACACCACCGCCGCCGACATCGACGAGCACACCCGCGTCTTTCGCGCGGCCGTCCAGGCGCTGATTTAGTTGAACAAACGCATCTGCTCAGCCGGTCATAAAATGCCGGCCAAATTGGGTGCCGTGGTCAGGCGCTCTTCTGACCACGGCACCCAATTTGGCCAAAACACCCTTGATTACCTTGTTTACCGCGAAGAGTCCGCGCCGCCCGGCTGGGCAATTACGAACAAACCCAAAAACAGACTGCGCGGCGAATGCTGTTCGCCGCGCAGTCTGTTTTTGGGTTTGTCGTTACTTACGATTCCGTATGATCCGGCTCTATCTGTGGCATCCGTGTGCCGAGTCCGGCCGGCCCGAGCGAGACGCGTTAGCCATCCGGGCTCAAAGTTAGGTGTTCGCTCGCCCGCTCCATCTCGCGGATCGGGTCGTAGTCGCTGTCGCTGACCGCCGCGAAGCGCGCCAGGCGCGCCTGCGCCAGCGCCGCCTGTCCGGCGGGGTTGCTGTGCATATTCACCAGCGCCGCGCGCGCCTGTGCCCGCAGCGTTGCCGGCAGCCGTGTCTGCGCCACCCACGGCGGGCTGGGGCTGGGGCCCAGCACCGCGATGATGCGCACCTGGTCGCGCAGGCCGGGCTGGCTCGCAAACTCCGTCTCCAGCACCGTGCTGTCGATGGCGCTGGCCGCCAGCCGTCCGGCCAGCAGTTCGCGCAGCGACGCCTCGTGCGCGCCGGTGGCCGCCACCCGGCCGAAGAAGGCCCAGGTCAGGCCCAGCCGCGCCAAGTGATAGCGCGTGATGTTGTAGCCGGACTGCGACCCCGGTTCGTTGTACCCCCAGCTTGCGCCGCGCAAATCGGCGAAGGTCTGATACGGGCTGTCGGCCCGCACCACTACATCCGAGAAATAAATCGGCCGGCCGGCATAGCGCTCGCCGGCCGGCGCCGGTGCCGCCAGCAGCTCCAGGTTGGGCTGGCGGCGGCGCATCTTGCGCACATACGGCCAGCCGCAAATCCAGCCGAACTCAATCTGGCCCGCGTCCAGCCGCTGCTCGCGCGCCTGCCAGTCGGTCTGGTCCACCACAGCCACCGGCCGGCCCAGCGCCCCCGCCAGATACCCCGCCACCGCCGCCACGCCCGCGTCCGCGTTCGGCGCCTGCAGCGACGTGACCCGCAGCGGCGTATGCATCAGAAATTCCGTGTTTGCCTCCACGCCGCTGTCAGACATGCGCTGCTCCCGCGCTTTTTCTCGCCCGCTGCCCATGTTAGCTTAATGCAAATGGCGGCGATACGGCCG
>JAYTFQ010000006.1:0-7753 GCA_043734225.1 Anaerolineales bacterium
ATCGACCGCCCGGCTGAACACGTTTCTTTTAATGACTCAATTTGATAGGCAATTGTTAGCTGACGGATGAGCGGCAAAGCCGAGGCGGCTGTAGGCTGGAACCAATCTAAATCTCACCCGGAGGCACACAATGATACGCAATATGAAGTTGACCGTGGGCGCTTTGCTGACTGTGTTGGGGGGCGGGCTGTTGGCCTGGAACTTGTTCGCGGCGGCGCTGCATTTGCCGGAGCCGGCGCCGTGGAGGCTGTGGCCGCTGGCGATTGCCGCGCTGGGCTTGCTGTTTGTTCTGCCGCCGCTGGCAGCGCCGGGGCAGCGCGGGCTGGGTGCGCTGTTCGTGCCGGGCCTGCCGCTGCTGGCGGTGGCCGGGCTGGCCGTGGCCACGCTGGTGTTCCAGCCGGGGTTCATTTGGGCGCACTTCTGGCCGCAGATTGTGCTGGCGCTGGCGGCGGCGCTGGGCCTGCTGGCGCTCTATCTGCGCAACATCTGGCTGAGCCTGCCGGCGCTGACCCTGGGGCTGATTGGCGCGGCGCTGCAGTTTTCGGCGCTGACGGGCTGGTGGAGCGTGTGGGCGGTGCTGTGGACCGTGGCGCCGCTGGGCGCGGGGTTGGGGCTGCTGCTGGTCGGTCTGTGGCGGCGGTCTAACGGGCTGCGCGCAGCCGGGCTGCTGGTGTGCCTGGTGACGGCCGTGCTGGCGACCGGCCTGAGCGGCCTGCTCACGCAGCACTGGTCGCTGATCAATGTGGCGCTGGCGCTGGGCCTGATGGCCGGCGGCGCGGCGCTGGCGGTGTGGGGTCGGCCCAACAAACTCGCCGCCGCAAGCAATGAGAATGCCCAGATTTAAAGCGAGCTTGTATTGGGGTGTTGGTTAGCTAATACCAACCGCGTAGAGTGTTGGCGAGCCCCACAATACCTATCTGCGGACGATCTCTGACTTCGGGTGGTAGCAATATGAGGGGGCGCAATAGACTACGAAATCGCGCTAACTCGCCAACGCGCTCGATGGCCGCCAAACGCTCGATCTCGGTGTCATTGATCTCAACTCGATAGGTCTCATCAAAAGTAATCAGGCCGCGATCGTATGCAGCATGGTGAAGGAAACACGCCGCAATCCCATTGTAGGTTTCGTCAGTCGATTGGGGCTGGGTGACCGGCAATATATGAGCCGCCTGTATGAGCTCTAGTTGCAGGCCGCAGAAAGCGCAGGCGTGATCATAGGCCGTGAGTACGCGTGCCCGAAAGTTGGCTGAGCGGACACGTTGTTGCACAGATCGGACAACTACCCGGCGCTCTGGGGTCGTAGTTTGCAACGCTGCATCATTAATTCTGTCCGGGAGTCGGGCAGCCGTCTCCAAAAGCGCCAAATCGGGTTCGGAGTCGCCAAAACCATGCAGCCTTGTCAAGTTACGAATATATTCGACCAGGAATTCTGGCCGAAATGCAATCGCAACTTCGTCATTGCCCTTGCGGCAAGCAGACAAACCATCCGTGTAGGCGTCTCGCAAACATTCTTCTCGGATTTGGAGTGAGGGCGAGGAGCCGAGCGGACCCTGGTGCTTAGAAAAGTCGAAACCAGCAAATACGCCTACTTCAGACCACCATCCCAAAATAAGCGTTTGCCCGCCGGGCTCCGGCTCAAATTGATCAAATCCGGTGACCTGGATCCGATACTCACTTGCTGGGCGCGCTGCACCGCCTCCGTGGGTTATGTTCCAGATGTATATCCGAACTGTATAGCTTTCAGCCGCACTGTAAACCTTTAGGCGAAATGGATGCTCTTGACCAAGATACAACAAACGCCAGCCAGCCGAACTGACGGCTGCCGCGACGACTTGTAGTAGCTGGGGCTTACTTAGCCGGGGCATTGTGTCTTAGTGACGAGAACATGTCGTCAACTTCCTCAAATCGATAGACGCTGCCCTGCAAATAGTCCGGTTCAATTTCAAATGCAATCCATTTCCGTTCAAGGCGTTCAGCAACATATCCGGTTGTGTTTGAGCCAGCGAAAGGGTCGAGTACCAAATCGCCTTTGTCCGTCAGAAACTTAACGAAGAATTCTGCGAAACCCTTCGGAAAACGCGCCGGATGGGATCTCAGGCCAGCTTGTTTGCAGCGTCGCAAATAGGCGCTTGTACTCTCGGTATTAGCCAACGTCAGTAAATTCGATGGGATGGCGCCTTTGTTGTCGCGACCGAATTTACTGGAGATGTCGTGCCCGCTGGGCCGAAGCGCCGGTTTGTAGCCATCCTTGAGCAGCTTCTTCATACTGTCGCTGTACTCATTTAGGACATTTCGGTTGTCTGCCTTAGGGTGCTCCGTCGGCGATAACCACCACACCACATTGATGGAATCTTTGACCCTGATGCGCCGGACGGTTACCCACTCGGCAGGTGCTGGAAGCCGGGATGGATTGTAGTGGAAGAACTCCTGGGCAAGGAAAAATCCCAATTCTCGACACAACCGGACCAACAGCTCAAATTGGTAAATACTTCGCACGGGATAACCCGGCAAGTAAGCCCCGCCCAAATCAACGACTAGAGACCCATCTGACTTCAACAGTCGTTTAAACTGAGCCGCAAACGGCAGAAACCACTCGATATATTTGTCCTCAGTCGCGTTGCCATACTCCTTCTTCCGAGTCAGCGCGAACGGCGGCGAGGTCAAAATTAGATTAATAGAACCTGAAGGCAATTGCTGCATCAGTTGCAGACTATCACCCAAATATGCTGCTCCATGCGGCTGTTCGTAAACCGGTTCGGGTAATCCGGGTCTTGACTCAGCAATCGCTTTCTTGGCTTTTTTGACCGTCATCGAATATCTCACCAATTCTGGATCAAGTCACCATATCGGCAGGTGCCGAACAATTGAACTAATCAAATATATAACACAAAATTAGCTAGAAAAGCAAAACAGCGAAAGACCAATCTCGGTGTGGATCGGCTTTTGCGTACGCCCGATTGGGATTTTGGTCAGTATCGCAGTCCTACCTCGAGCGCTAACCCAGGCAGTATTGAATCGTGATCTGCTGCGACGGCGACTGGCCGGTGTTGCCGAGCTTGTCCTGGGCCTGAACGTAGTATTCGACGGAACCATCCACGCCGCCCAAGAGTTTGTAGACCGCGGCCGAATCGTTGTGGACGTTGACCGAGTACTGATCGCCTCCGGCGGCAGACATGCCCACCGACTGCCACGGCCCGCTGGAACCCTTGGCGCCGTACCGATAGAAGAGCGTGACGCCGCCCACGCCGGATGGATCGCTGACAGCGGCGCTGGCCGTGAATTGTGGTTGATCCTTGCTGCAAGCATCGCCGTAGAAGGTGGGGTTGGGCGCGGCCGAAACTTTGGCGATGGCGGGCGGTGAGGTAT
This sequence comes from Anaerolineales bacterium, assembly GCA_043734225.1. GTDB lineage: Bacteria > Chloroflexota > Anaerolineae > Anaerolineales > UBA6663 > JAYTFQ01. The sequence continues at coordinate 3,367 of JAYTFQ010000006.1, forward strand.
CGGCCGGCGGCGCCGTGAGGGTCGGCGTGGCGCTGGGCGCGGGGGTGTTGGTGGCCGCCGGCGGCTGGGTGGCCGATGGCTTGGGCGTGTCACTGGGCGTCGCCGGCGGCGCGGTGATGGTGGGGGTGTCGGTCGGCGGCGCCTGGTTGGCCAGGGTGGCGCTGGGCGTCGGCGAGGACGCGTCCTTCTTCGTGGCGGTAGCGCCGGCCTGGGCGGTCTTGGTCGTCGTGGCGCTGGCGGACGTGATCGGCGTCGTGGTGAGCGCGGCTGTTGCCTTGGCGGTGGCCGCAGCGGCTGCCGTGGCGGTGGCGGTGGCGGCGCCGATGGGCGCCATCAGGACGGTGTGCGGCGCTTCTTCGGCCGGCCAGGCGATGGGGTAAGCGGTGCTGCCTTCGAACGACTCAAACCGCCAGCCGGCCAGGTCCACCTGAATGGTACAGCCGCTGAGCGAGGCCAGACCAAAGGCGAACACGCCCTCGGGATAGAGCGGATCGGTGCTGGGCGGGTTGGTGTGCACGCTTTGCGTGTCGCAGCCTGAAAGATTGACCAGCGCGCCGGCCAGCGGGCCTTCGCCGGCGTCGGCCGCGTCACCGTCGGCGTTCAGGTCTGCTGCCACCAGACCTTGCAGCTTGGTGCCGGCCGCGGCGGGCGCGGCGCAGGCGCCGCCGGCAGCGGGCGCCACGCCCACGCACACGTGCGCGGGCACGGAGAAGACATAGCCGGCGTGATCAAAGGCCTGGGCCTGAATGGTGTAGGCGCCGGCCGCCGGCGGAGTCCAGGCGAAGTCGGCGTTGACCAGGGCCGAATGGGGATCGGTGGTGACGCTGCCCACTGTGTCGGGCGGGCCGCCGCTGCTGACCAGGAAGGTGATGGTCTCCACACCGCTGCCGCCAGCATCGCGGGCATGGGCGCGCAGGGTGAAGGCGCCCAGCGGCAGCGCCGCGCCGTCCGGCGGCTGGTCCAGCCAGACTTGCATGGTAGAGGCGGCGGGCGTGGGGGTAAGGCTGGGCCCGGCCGGGTGGCAGGCTGCCAGCGCCAGGGAGCATAAGCAGAAAAAGACCAGGCCGCGGTACCCAGGTTGTTTCAAGGGCGAATCCTATGGATGAGCACTGTAGTCAATGCGCGCGCCGGTGATGTGCACCGTAATCTCGCAGGTGGCCTCGCCGCGCGTATCGCGCATGCTGATCGTCTCGTCCGTGGTAAACCACACGGTGGCACGGCGGGCGGGTATCTCGTAGTCGGTGTAGCAGAACGGCTGCGCGCGCAGATAATCCCAGTCGTCCAGCCGCGCGCCAATCGGGATGGTATCGGTTGCCCGGGCCAGGAACGTCCAACGCTGGTTGTTGCGCCGGCCGCGAAATACCTGGCTGCCCCGAAACGGTTCGACCTGACCGAGCAACTGGTCCGACCAGGCATAGCGGCCCGCGCGCAATAGGTTGATAGGATTGGGCGGTCGCACGACCTCGGTGTTCGCGATGATGTGGGCGCCCTCGCGCCGTTCGTCCAGCCGCGTCTCACCCGGATCGCTGATCCACTGGCGCTGCGGTTCCCAGCGTCCTGAGCCGGCGAACAGGTAACCGACGGCTTCCAATGTGTCGGGCGAGCAAACGATAGGGCACGGGTCGCCGTGGTCGTTAACGGGGCCGACGATGAGCGTGTCGATGGACACGGTGACCTGGGCGGCGTTGTTACACGGCTCGCTCTCAAAGGACAGCGCGTCGCTGGGGAGGGATTGCGCGCCGGCGTAAACGGCAGTCACCGTGAAGTCAATGCGCACGCCGCAGGGCACATCGGTCAGGCGCGCCAGGGCGGCTTTGAGCATCCCAGGCCGAACGTCGCGTTCCCAGTAAAGACCTTCGGGCGCGGGCTCAAAGCGCGGCAGCCGTGGATTGAAATCGGTCAGGTTCGGCCGCTCGAGATCGGTGAGATTGGCAACCACATGATAACCAGCCAGCGAGGCCTCGGTAAAGTGGCCGGCATCGTCGTGCCAATCCCAGAGCAGTGTGGGGGCGCCGCCCAACATGGCGGAAATCTGGCAAGCGGCCTGCTCGCCCAGGGCCTGGCGCAGGGCGTCCGTGATCCCGCGCAAGGGATCGGGTGGGAGAGGGTTGCCCTTCGCATCCGTCGGGTCGGACGACCAGCCGCCGGGCGAAAGGCGCGGGCCGTGGAGGCCAAAACCGAATGGCCCGTCATGCTGGCGCTGCTGCGCCGCCGTCGGCAGCTCAGCGCAGGCCAGCGTGCTGTTCTCTATGCGCAGGTGCTCGGGCGCGGGCAGCCCAAAGGCCTCCAGCAAATATACGTCGCCGGCGGACTGGGGGATTGCGGCGGCCACGGCCGCGTTGAGGGAATAGGTCAGCTGCACCTGGGCGCCGGCCGGCAGCGGCGCGGCAGTGCCCGTGTGGCCGCGTGACAAGAGCGCGACCAGTGCGCCGGCCGTCCCGGCCCAGCTTTGTTGTTGGGCGCCGTCCCATTTGGCGGGCGGGTCGTTGGTGCTGATGACGCCCAGCGGCGTGGTGAGCGGGCCGCTGCGGCCCCAACACTCGGCCGTCAGGCGCACCGGCGCGGCGCTGGAGTGTGAGGCCAGCAGGAACTGGCCGCGATTGGGAAGCTGGGCGGCCAGGTCGTAGTGCCGCCCGTTGGCACTGGACATGAGCGACGAGAAGTCGGCTCGCGGCACGCGCTCGAAGGGGCTGCCATCGACTGAGAGATAGCAGTAGACGCCCTCGAAGGCGGCGTCGGTGTCCAGCGCCACGGCCGCCAGATGCACATCCACCGTGCCGGAGGCCAGCGCCGGCGGCAGGCAGGTGGCGGGGGTGGTGGCGACGACCAGCGGGCCAAGGGCTTCCAGCCCGGCCTGCACGGCGGCCACCTGGTAGCGATACTCGCCCAGGCCGGCCAGCGCGTCGGCATCAGCCGGGTTGGTGACCGTGGCGCGCAGTTGGGGCGCGCTGTCGCTCGGCCCCAAACGATAGACACTGTACTGGCGGATGCCGGCAGCCGGCGCCCAGGTGAGGCGCGCGCTCGAACAATCCAGCGTCACCACCAGCCCGCTGGGCACGGGCGGCGAGCCGCTGATGGGGCCAGCCGCGGGCGCCAGCACGGGCGCCGTGGCGGGCGCGCGCGGCAGGGTGAGGGACTGGCCGGGCAGCAGCGGCGCGCCGGGGTCGTCGGGCAGCAAGCCGGGGTTTAAAGCAGCCAATTGCGCCAGCGGCAACTGCCAGCCGGCGGCTACGTCATTCAGGCTGGGCGGCGGGCCGCCCGGCGCGGCGGCCAGCGCACTGGTGGCGAGCTGTTCGGTGGTTTGGATGAGATCAACGACATCCACATAGACGACGTTCGAGTCGGTGAACCGGCCGGTGTTATCGTAGGCGCGGGCGACCAGCGCGTGCCGGCCCGGCGCCAGCGGCGTCCACGGCTGGCGGTACAGCAGCGGATTGGAGCCGGTGGCCAGCGACGTTGCCTGCGCCCCGGCCAGCATGCCATCCGCATACACCTCCAGGCGCGTGACGCCAGCGGCGTTGCGCGCAACGGCCTGCACATCCAGCGGCCGGTTTATCTCGGCCCGGCCGCCGGCCAACCCAGGCGACTGCAAAGCGACCACCAGGCCGAGCCCGGCCGGGCGTTGGACGGTCAGCAGCACCAGGCCGCCCAGCGCGGCCAACAGCGCGGCACCGAGCAGGAGCAGCAACAGGAACAGCAAAGCCAGGCAGCTTGCCTTGCGCCGCTTGCGAACCGATCGCGCCATAGCATTACTTTCTGAGCAAATGGGGCGGTGATGGGCCGCGCCTTCCGCGGCGCACATCCAAGCATGACGTGCCGAGGGATGGGGTTTACCGCAACAGGCTAAATCAGTGGACAACACCAGTATAGCGGCTTCGGTCTGCCGCGCAAAAGCGACGGGCGTGCACGCAGAGCGAAGAGCCAACCGAATGAATTCGGCGCTGGTGGCCGGCGGCCAGGGGCGGGCCGTGGCCGGTCGTGCACGCAGAGCCAAGAGCCAACCGAATGAATTCGGCGCTGGTGGCCTACGGCCGGTCGTCCACCTGCGTGGACGATGCCTCTTATCCAACGCGCGTTTCCGGCCGCATCGGCGGCTGACCAACGGCCGTAAGGCTCGAACGCATTCGGCCGTGCGTGTTGCCATCACGCGGCTCGACTTTAGACGGAATTGAACATCACCCTCCGCCCGTGTGGCTCGCTACGCCTAAAGGCATCGTCCGCGCAGGCGGACGACCGGCCGCAGGCCACCAGCGCCGAATTCATTCGGTTGGCTCTGCGCTCTGCGCGAACGACCGGCCGCAGGCCACCAGCGCCGAATTCATTCGGTTGGCTCTGCGCTCTGCGCGAACGACCGGCCGCCAGCCTGCCCAGCTTTACGGCACATATT
>JAYTFQ010000007.1:0-7202 GCA_043734225.1 Anaerolineales bacterium
CGAAATATTGCGCCTGGGCATCCCACTCCAGGCCGCGCTCCGAGGTCGGCCCGCCGTGCACCGAGACGATCAAGGGTCGCGGCCCCGCCTCTTGCGCCCGGTACAACAGCCCCCACGAGTTGGCGCCGTCGGCAGTCGGCCAGGAAATGACCTCGGGCTCGACCAGGGCGGCCACATCAATCAGTCCGATCCCATCAGTGGCCCGTTCCGTGATGGCGCCAGAGCGCGGGTCCAGCGTGACAACCGCATCCGGCTGCAGGGAGCGCCCACCCGCGAAAGTGAGTAAACCGCCGCCAGTGTTCAGGCCGCTCAGCCAGGTGTAGCCGGTTGCCAACTCGCCTACCTGCGCCTCCGGCCAGCCCACGCGCAATAAGCTTGCCCGGCTTTGGTGCCGGCGAATAGCAAAAATAGCCCGGCTGTCCTCCGCCCAACGCATCTTGATCTCACCCGGCACCCAGTCCGGCCCGCCAATCTCGCCCTGGCCGGTGTCGATCCGGCTCGCGCTTTGGCGCAGATCGTCCGCTGCCAAAAGCGTCACCCATAGCGAGCGCCAGCCGCTCTCGTCGCTGGTATAAGCCAGGTGCCGGCCGTCCGGGCTGAATTGCGGTGAGGCGTAGGCCACCCGCGGCTGCGCCAGCACCCGTCTTGTGAGTGGCAGCGCCAACGCCGCCAGGCTCGCTTCCCCAATCGGCCGCGCCAGGCGCGCCACCACCACCCGGCACTCATCCCACGGCATCACGGCCGCATCCCACTCCATCCAGGCCAGGTGCGTCCCATCTGGTGACCAGGCCGGGTTGAACACATACCAGGTGTGATCGGTCAGGCACACGGGCGCTTGTTCGCCAGCCGCATCCGCCAACATCAAGTTGCAGCCGCCATCCTGCTCAGCCAGAAAGGCCACAAAACGGCCATCCGGCGACAACGTGGGCATAGCCACGCCTTCATACACCGGCGTGATGGCCTGCTGCGCGCCGGTTGTCAGGTCGAGGCGATACACCCGCCCGTCCTTGCCCGCAAAAACAAGCTGCTGGCCGCGCACCGCAAACAGCCCGCCGCCATAGCCAATGCCGCCGCCTGGCGCCGGTTCGGTTGTCACTGCCTGCGCCAGGCCGGTGGATAGCGATTGGCGATAAATGGCGCGCCGTCCGTCCAGGCTGCGGGCATAAAACAGCGCGTCCGCCGAGCCCAGGGCCGGTTCGCTGTGCGCTTGTTCGAGATATAGGCGATTGAGGGGGAGCGGTGGGCCCATGGTCATCGTTTGGGATTATAGCGCAAGCATTTTGGCCCAACACGGCCGCCGGGCGGCAGCCGTAACGCCGTTTGGCCGGGCCCCGACAGCGATTATACTTCGCTAGCCATGCTCAAGCCCAAGGAATTCAGCCTGCTCTTGCTCATCACCCTGCTGGCACTGGCCGTGCGACTGCCAAATTGGCAGACCATCCCGGCCGCCAGTGATGAGGTAGCCCAGGCCACTTACGCGCTCCAAATCGCCCGCGGCGAAAGACTGCCCCTGGTCGCCAACGACCAATATGATGGGCCGATCTTCGTCTACTTCATGGCGGTGCTGTTCCGGCTTGGCGTGGCCGACCCCTTGTTGGGCCGCGCCATCATCTTAACAACTGGCAGCCTCCTAGCGCCGCTGACGTACTTGAGTGTGCGGCGCCTGCGCGGCACATTGCTGGCCGGCCTGGTGGCCGCTGGCATTATCATCACCAACCCTCACCTGGTGCTGATCAACAGCCATATTGGCGGCACTACCCAACTCCTTGCCTTTTTTACAACCCTGTTCCTACTGTTTTTGACCACCGCCGTCGAAACGGACCAACCGGGCTGGCTTATGGCCGCGGGCGTGGCCGGCGGTCTGGCGCTCCAAACAAACCTGGCCGGTGTGCTGCTCATCGCCGGCGCCGGCCTGTGGCTCACCTGGCGCGTGCGTCATTCCACGCGGCTGGGCCGCCGCTGGCCGCTCTGGCCAACCCTGACCGCTGTAGCGATGGTGGTCGTCTACAGTCCCGTGATCGTTCATAACATCCTGCTCGTTCGGCTTGGCACTGTCACCACGCTGCAGCAGCGTTCGTATTTATGGGAATCGAACCCGACCGTTTTCACCCTGCTCAACAACTGGCTGCGCCTGGCCATGCAGTTCACGCGCCAGATCAGCGGTGTGGCCTTAGGCAGAGAGGATTTCCAAACCATCGCGGGCTGGCCGCTGTTATATGCCGCCTGGGCGTTGGCCGGCATCATCTATCTCACGCGGCGGGTATCACGCTTGCCGCTGGCTTGTTTTCCACTGTTTGTGCTCATCGTCCCGGCTGTCAGCAGCCATTTCGGCATTCTCGATCCGGTGCGCTTTACCACGCCCTTTACGCCCATCTTCGCGGCGGGCATGGGGTTCGTCGCCGCCTGGGGCTGGGAGCAAATTGAGCGGCATACAACAGCGGCTGCCAGGCGGCTCAGCCAGACCGGTTTGTTGGCCGTGCTGGCCGCTGGTGTCCTATTGCCTCTGGTGCCGTTGTCTCAATACTACGACTTTGTGAACCTGAACCACAATAGCGGCCAGCAACTGCTGGAGTTGTCGCGCCAGATGGTGGCCGCCAACCGGGGAGAACCGGTCTACATTGGCTTTTCCGACGCGTTCCGTTTGACCTTGGGCATACCGTATTTGCCCGAACTGTATCTAATCATGGCCGGCATTCCTCACTCGCTGTTGCCGCCGAACCAGATTATCGGGCAGCTATTTGCCGGCCACGGCCCCGCCATGCTGTTGCTAGACGACGACCAGGCCGCCACCGTTGAGCGCGCGGCGCAACTCATTCCCTGGCCCAGCGCGGCCAACCAGGCCGCCCATGCGCAACGCTTTGGGCTGTATACCCTGGACACGACCACGCCACTGCACAAACCGGATTTCGTGCTGAACGCGGATCGCCTGGCCGGCCTGCCGCCCAAGGTGACGTTGAATATTTCTGTCGGTGGCAATCTAAAGCTGACCGGGTATGATTTGCCCGATCATATCGCGCCTGGGCAGACGCTCACCGTGACGTTGTATTGGCGCAACATCGGCCCGATGCCGGAGGCCACCTACATGGGGTTTGCGCACCTCTTTGACACGAAATCGATGCAGTTGCTGGCGCAGGATGACCACATCCTGGGCCATGATCAATATCCCGTTAATGCCTGGCAACTGGACGATGTCGTCGTCGATCACTACACGTTGCCGCTTTCGGCCAATGCCGCCTCGGCCAGCGTGCTAATCCAAATCGGCGCCTACACCTGGCCCGATACGCAGCGGCTCATCGTTCCCGGGAACCCAGATAATCAGGTGGTGCTCAAACCCGTCACGATAGCAAAGTGACGCTGCCCAGCGCGGCCAAAATTTGGCCCAGCACGCCGCCCACAGCCTCTGAACGCGCCACCCCTGTGACGGTCAACTCCAGCGGGCGGTCCGGCCGCCGAAACGCAGCCAGCATCAAGGCATTCGCCAGCGTCGCCGTCAGGGCCGCCGCGGTGGCGAGCTCGTCCTGGCCCAACCGCTGGAGCAGGCCAGCCGCGCCTAGCCCGGCCAGACCCACACCCGACCACTTGCGCCCTGGCCGCGGCCCAAGGGCAATCACCGCATCGCCCATGATGCGCTGCGCGGCCGAGAGATGATGCGTGTGGCCGGCCGGCAAGTCCTGGTCGAGCTGGCCCAGCAGGTCCGGCGTGCGCATGCGCACCGCCAGCCAGGCCGCTCCCACCGCCGCCAGCGACAGCCACTTCCAGCGCCCTTCCAAACGGCCGGCCGCCACCATCGCCAGGGGCGCAGCCCAATCGAGATTGAGTGACCGGTATGTTTCAATCCGAAGCTGATAGTCACGGCCGGTTGTCAGCGCGCCGATTGCCACGGCTGTGCCGGCTTGCACCAGCGCCGCCGACAGCAGATCGCCGCTGAGGGCGGCTGCCGCCGGCGCGGCCGAGGCGCCCGCCAGCGCCAGCAGCTTGGGCGCATAAGAGGGCGGATAGGATTGTTCCAGCTTGCCCCGCGGCCGGTCCAGGTAGGGCAGCGCCGCCGCGCCCGCCGCCGCCAGCACGCTCACCCCAATCGCCAGCAAATCGCTCAGCCCCAGCACCGACGAAGCCGCCAGCGCCGCGGCGCCCGCAGGCGCCAACGCGGCCAGAGCCAGCTCATCGCGCTGCGGTGTCGGCTCGATCGGCGCCGCGTCGCCAGTGGTGCGCAATCCAGCTTCTTCCAACTGTTCTTTGATGTGCTCGATGTAATGCAAGCATTCAAGCGGGTCGGTGGCGTGGATGCGCCGAAAGACGTGGACGTAGCACAGCCGGATGCTGCGCGCCCGCGCCAGCATGCCCCAATGGTGCGCCGCCGAGTGGAAATCCTCAGGCACCAGCGCCGCCGGCGTGAAGTAATGCGAAAGGATCACCTGCCCCGTCGCCGCCAGGCGCTTGGCCACAAACCAGTCGCCCTTTTGGTGGCGCGTTTCGCAGAAGTAAGCGAAGCTCAGCTCGTGCTCCAACAACGCGGCCACGGTCGCTTCCAGGTGCATCTCATGGCCTAGGATCAAGTCGCCGTCAAAAGCCACAATGCCGCGCCCGCCGTTGGCCGTGGCCAATGCGGCAGCCTGGGCCAGCGTGCGCCTCACGAAATGGTCTTCCGGCCACGCAAACGACACCGGCCGGGGCACCAGCCCCAGCCCGGCCGCCACCGCCTCGGCCGCCACCTTCGCTTCAAAGCCCAACCCCATCTCGGCCAGGGTCGGCAGATCGCCTCGCACCGCCAGGGTCGGCACGGCCGCGCCCAGCAGCAACTGGGCCGCGCAGGCCGGCACGCGCGCCGCCAGCTCGCGCTCCAGCTCCGCCAACAGATCGGCATCCGCACTGGCCAGATAAGTCCAACTCAAGGGGCCGCGCGCGGGCAGCGGCGCGGCCGGGACCACCGGCACCAGCCGCCCCTTGGCCAAAAGCCGGTTGAGGGTCAGCTCCGGCAGGGCCAGATGCGTGGCGCCGTGGTCGTGCGCCTGGCGCAGAAACTTGCCAAACGATCCCCCGGCGCGCGTGCTGACCGCCAGGGCATCGTCATAGTCCAGCACGATGTAGGCGCGCTGGTTCGATTGCTCCCAGGCTTGCCGCCGTCGCAGCGTGCGAACTGAAGCGGCTGCGCCAGCGGCAATCAGCCCCAGATTTAATACGTTAGAGAAGCGCATGTGATTAGCCTGTCACAAAATGCCGGCCGAATGAGATGCTGTGGCCCCACCCCTTGGGGTGTTGGGGCATGGTAGTTACGATTAGTTGGATACAGGCGCCGGTGCAACCGTCGTCGTCTCCGGCTCATGCCGGCCATTGCCATGCCGCTGCCCCACCTGGCGCGCGGACACGGCGGACACAAAGGCGCGGAACAACGGATGTGGGCGATTGGGGCGCGACAGAAACTCCGGATGAAATTGGGTGCCGAGCATGAACGGGTGGTCGGCCACTTCCGCAATCTCCACCAACGTGCCATCTGGCGACAGTCCCGAATACAACAGACCGGCCTGGCCCAATTGCTCGCGATAAGCGTTGTTGAACTCAAAACGGTGACGATGGCGCTCGTTGGCCACGCCGCCGGCCGGCAGGTCATAGGCCTCATCAGCCTTGGTGCCCGGCACCAGTTTGCACGGATACACCCCCAGGCGCATCGTGCCGCCCAGGTCGGCAATCGAGCGCTGATCGGGCATCAGGTCGATGATCGGATGCAGTGTCAGCCGGTCAAACTCGGTCGAATTGGCGTCTTCGGCGCCCAGCGCGTGGCGGGCAAACTCGATGCACATGGTCTGCATGCCCAGGCACAGGCCCAGGTATGGCACTTTGTTCTCGCGCGCATAGCGCGCCGCCGAAATCTTGCCTTCAATGCCGCGCGAACCGAACCCGCCCGGCACAATGATGCCATCCGCCTCGTGCAACTGCTCCCAACCGCGGCCTTTTTCCAGATCGGACGAGTGCACCCAGTCGATCTCAACTTCGCGGTCCAACGCCAGGCCGGCGTGCTTCAGCGCCTCGCGCACGCTCATGTAGGCGTCCTGCAGCTCCACGTACTTGCCCACCAGCGCCACGCGCACCACCGGCTTGGGCTTGCGCACCCGCGCCACCAACTCTTCCCACTCGCGCCAGTCGGGCTTGGCACGGGCTTCCATGCCAAAGCGCGACAGGATAATCTCCGCCACCTGCATTTGTTCCAGCATCAGCGGCACTTCATACAGCACGGGTGTGGTCACCATCGGGATCACCGCCCGCTCGGGCACGTCGCAGAACAAGCCGATCTTCTGGCGCAAATCGTTGTTCACCGGATAATCCGAGCGCGCCACGATGATATCCGGGCTGATACCCAGCGAGCGCAGCTCGCGCACGGAATGCTGCGTCGGCTTGGTCTTCAGCTCGTTGGTGGCGCCGATGTGCGGCAGCCAGGTAACGTGGATGAACAGGGCATTCTCGCGGCCCACATCCGTGCGCATCTGGCGCATCGCTTCCAAGAACGGCTGTGATTCAATGTCGCCCACCGTGCCGCCCACTTCCACCAGCACCACCTCCGCCCCGGTGGACTTGGCCGCCAGACCAATGCGTTTCTTGATCTCATTGGTCACGTGCGGGATCACCTGAATCGTTCCGCCCAGGTAGTCACCCCGGCGCTCCTTCGAAATCACCTCGGAATAGATCTGGCCGGTGGTGACGTTGCACACCCGGCTCAGATTGGTGTCGATAAAGCGCTCGTAGTGCCCCAGATCCAGGTCGGTCTCGGCGCCGTCTTCCAGCACGTACACCTCGCCATGCTGGTACGGGCTCATCGTGCCCGGATCGACGTTGATATACGGATCCAGCTTCTGGATGGTGACGCTGATGCCGCGTTCTTTCAGCAGGCGGCCGATCGCCGCCGCCGTCACACCCTTGCCCACCGAGCTGACCACCCCGCCTGTGATAAAGATATATTTCGTCATGCCTTCGCTCCCGGCCGCGCCGCTCCAGCGCCGCCCATCATCTTGCCCGGCCCGCTTCTATTTCTGTGAAGTCTCGTAATACGCCAATGGAATAATCACATCGTGCATGTCATTGCCCGACCAGCCCGGCAGGCCGCCGGCCGTGAAAATGGTCGTGCCAATCACATAACTATCCTTGCGCAGCTCCGAATCGTACCAGGCCAGCAGATTGGTCCAGGCCTGCGGCCCATCCGGCCCGACCCC
>JAYTFQ010000008.1:0-1926 GCA_043734225.1 Anaerolineales bacterium
GCCAGCACCAGCGCCGCGGTCGTCAGCATCACGATCAGACTGTTGCCCAGCATGCGCCAGAAGGTGGGGTCGCCCAGGATACGGCCGTAGTTCTCCCAATGCGGCGGGTTGGGGATGGCATACGGCCGCGTGGCCAGCTCGCCGCGCGTCTTCAACCCGCCAAACACCATCAACACGATGGGGGTGAGCACGATCACGGTCACCAGCCCCAGGGCCAGGTATTGCACCAGCCGGCCGGTGAGCTTGCGCGAGCTGAGCCGATTGGTGGCGGCGGCAGCGGCGGCCATGGCTACTCTCCGACCCCTTCAAAGTCCTGGCGCATGGCCAGGCGCTGATAGCCCACCGAGAAGATCAGGCAGATGACCAGCATCACCAGCGCCACCGCCGAGCCATAGCCGAAGGCGAACTGCACAAAGCTGGCGTGATACAGATAGGTGGCCAGCATCTCGCTGGCGTGCACCGGGCCGCCCTGGCTCATGACCCACACCAGGCCAAACTGCTGCAGCGAGCCCAGCACCGATAGATAGACCGTCAGGCGGATGGTGGCGCCCAGCAGCGGCAGCGTGACATACAGCAGCGACTGCCAGCGGCTGGCGCCGTCGATCTCAGCGGCCTCTTCCACCTCGCGCGGGATGTTCTGCAAGCCGGCCAGATAAAGCAGCATGTGCAGGCCAAAAAATTTCCAGGTGAGCGCGGCAAAGATCGCCAGCAGCACCTGATGCGGGTCGCCCAGCCAGGTCTGGGCCTTGAGGCCAAAATTGACCAGGATGGCGTTGAGCAGGCCGTACTCGGGGTCGGGGTTGTAGAGTGAGGCCCAGATCAGCGCCGTCATCACTTCCGAGAGCACGAAGGGCAGGAAGAAGATGGCGCGGAAGAAGGCCCGCCCAGGCAGGTCACGGCCCACCAGCAGCGCCAGCCCGAGCGAGAGCGGCAATTGCAGCCCGAGCGACAGCAGCACAATCGCCCCGGCGTGCGCCACCGAGCGCAGAAAGACCACGTCCGACAACACGCGCGCGTAGTTGCTTAGGCCGACAAAATCGACTGCCGGCCCAAAGCCGTTCCAGCGGAAGAGGCTGAAATACAGCGCCTGCAGGATGGGGAAAACCAGGAACAGCAAATACAGCAGCACCGCCGGCGCCAGACAGACCGCCACGGTCAGCAGCGGGCTGCGCCGGCGCCGGCTGGCGCCACGCTCATCCGCGCGCAAGGGAGCGATGGTCTGGACGGACGAAGCGGTCATGAAGCAGCTTTCAAGCGCACGTCTTATCTAGCGTCTGGGTGCCGGGTGTTCTGCTGGCGGCATGCGGGTGTATTTCAGTCTGGGGGCGAGTTATCGCCGGCCGGACGGCCTCGCCCCCTGGCCCCCTCTCCCGACCGCGAAAAAAAGGGCGCGGTCGGGAGAGGGGGGAATCAGGTCTGTCTTACTTCAACTCAGTCGCGGCCGAGTCTTCAATCGCCTTGGCCACATCCGCCGGCGTGCCGGTGCCGGCGAACAACTCTTGCACACTGTCGTTGATCACCGAGCCGACAGCCGGCGGCATGTACTGATCGTAGTAGAGCTGCATGTAGGGCGCGCTGGCGGCGCTCTGCTGCACGATCTTCAACAGCGGGTCGGTCAGGGCAGCTTCCGAGCCCTTCACCACCGGCACCGCCATGCCGATGGCGGCTTCATCGCTCTGCGACTGGACGTTGGTCAGAAACTTGAGAAAGTCCACGGCTTCCGGCGGGGCGTTCTTGCCGACGATAAAGCCGTTGCCGCCGCCCAGGGCATCCGTCGGGCCCCCCTTGCCGCCCGGCACCGCCGGGAACGGGAAGAAACCGAGCTTGTCCCCCAGGCCTTTCTTGTCCACGCTCTGGCCCTTCTGATTGCCCGGCGCCCACTGGCCCATCAGCTCCATGGCTGCCTTGCCGTTGCCCACCAGGGCC
>JAYTFQ010000009.1:0-3284 GCA_043734225.1 Anaerolineales bacterium
CCCGATGGCCCGGTCCAGGTAGCCAAAGCTGCCGCTGGCATGCACTTCGCGCGCCGCCTGCACCATTTCCGTCATCGCCGCGCGATACAGCGACCCAGCCAGGCTGACCCGTCGCACGCCCGCTGCCTCCAACTCCGCCACCGTAAACGACTTGCCGCGGATGCCGGCCATGAAGTTCACCGGCTTTGTAACCGCCGCGCACACCGCCCGCACTGCAGCCAGGTCAGGCAGGCCGGGCGCAAACAGCACATCGGCCCCAGCCTGCTCGAACGCCTGCAATCGCCGGATCGTGTCCTCCAGGTCTGGGTTTCCGCGCAGATAGTTTTCCGTGCGCGCTGTCAGCGTGAACGGGAAAGGCAAGGCCCGCGCTGCTGCCACGGCCGCCGCCACCCGCTCCGTCGCCAGAGCGATGTCGAACAGCGGCCGGTCTTTGTCGCCGGTGGCATCCTCGATGGAGCCGCCCACCAGCCCCGCCTCTGCCGCCAGCCGGATCGTCTCGGCCGCGTCCGCCGGCGCGTCGCCAAACCCCTTTTCCAAATCCGCCGACACCGGCAGATCCGTTGCCTGCACAATGGCGCGCGCTTGCGCCAAAGCCTCCGCCCGGCTTATCTGGCCATCGCGCCGCCCCAGCACCCCGGCCGAAGCCCCGCTGGATGTGGCCAATGCCGCGAACCCCAGCCCCGCCAGCAGCCGCGCCGAGCCCGGGTCCCATGGGTTGGCGATCACAAATGCCCCTGGCCCGGCGTGCAGCGCGCGAAAGTGCTCAGCTTTTACAATTTGGGTTATCATTTTGCTGCCTCTTGTCTGCTTCCGATCATATTCAGTCAATTATCTTTCCAAAACGGAATCGCACTTTCACATCGTGAAGATGTGATTCTATTTTGGTTCTTCTCCCCCTTCCCTGATCTTGCTTGGCAAGATCACGGCCGTAGGTCCCCGGAGCGAAACGCAGGGGAGTGGAAGGGGACGGGGGGATGATCGCGAAGCATCCCCCGAAGCGCAGCCGAGTGGGGAGGGAGAGCGGCCAAGACCTGAGTTCATACGGACGGGGCGAGCGTGTTTATTTCCATTCTCGCCTTCGTGGCAAAATGCTCCGGCTGATAGCTGCCCACTGCATCCCCAAACGTGATCGCAAACCGATTCTAGGCATTGATCGTCACGATCCCGATCATCAGCTTCACCAGCTCTTCATCGCTAAAGTGCTGCTTGGCCTGGCCATACACCTCATCCGGCACCCGCCGGTCGGCGATCAAGGTCACCGCCTCGGTCAGCGCCAGCGCCGCCCGCTCGCGCGCGGTGTAATACGGCGTCTCGCGCCACACGCTCAGGCTGTGCAGCCGCTGCTCGGTCTCGCCGCCGGTGCGCGCGTCCTTGCTGTGCATGTCCACGCAATAGGCGCAGCCATTGATCTGCGAGGCGCGCAGCTTGATCAAGTCCAGCAGCCCGCTCTCCAGCCCGCAGTGCGCGCTGTAGTGGTCCAGGGCGTTCAGCGCCCGCATCCCCTGCGGCAGTGCTTGCGAGTAGTCCAGTCGTGTTTCCATCTTGGTTGTGGCTCCCTTTCCACAGCCACTATACGGTCGGGATGGTAATGCCGCAAGCGCCACTTTCTACTCAGTTTTAGGTACCACTTTGGTCCGCCGCCCTGGCCGGACCAGCGACCGCAGCGCCGCCGCCAGCCGCTCGGCCCCCGCCTGAATGTCGGCCACTGTGTGCTCGCTAAAGCCCAGCACCACGCCTTGCCGCGCCATCGGTTCGAGGCTGAAATGCGATACTGCCGTCAGCGCCAGGCCCTGTGCGGCCGCGGACCGGATCAGCGCCTTTTCGTCCATACCGTCTGGCAGCCAGCCCACGCCATACATGCCCGCCGCGGGTGATTGGATCTCCAGCGGCAGGCCGCGGGCCGCCTCCAGCAGCGCGCCGTGCCGCTCGGCGTATAGCGCTCGCATCCGGCGCAGATGGCGGGTCAGATGCCCCTCGGCCATGAACTGGGCCAGCACGGCCTGCTCCAGCAGCGGCGGATGCACATCGATCAGCCGCCGCAGCGCCAGCGCTGGTTCCACCAGCGGCGGCGGCAGGACCAGATACCCCACGCGCAGCGCCGGGAAGAGCACCTTGCTGAAGGTGCCCACCTAGATCACCCGCCCCGCTGCCGCGTCGTCGAGGCCTTGCAGCGCCGCCAGCGGCCGGCCGGCATACCGGAACTCGCTGTCATAGTCGTCCTCCAGGATGTAGGCGCCAGCGCGCCTGGCCCACTCCAGCAGCGCCAGCCGGCGCGCCAGGCTCATAGTCACCCCCAGCGGAAACTGATGCGATGGCGTGACATACGCCAGCCGCGCCCGCGGCGCCCGCCTCACGCCGGCCGCCACCACCAACCCCTCGTCATCGACCGGCACTGGCACGATGCGCGCGCCCGCGCCCAGGAAAGCGCCGCGCGCGGCCAGGTAGCCCGGGTCTTCCATCCACACCCGGTCACCGGCGTCGATCAGCAGCCGCGCCGCCAGATCGAGCGCGCCCTGCGATCCGGGCACGATGACAATCTGGTCGGTTGTGCAGCGCACGCGCCGCGTCAGAGTGACATGCGCCGCGATGGCGTCCCGCAGTGGGCCGTACCCCGCCGCCTCCTGGTAGGCCAGCCGACTGCTGGTCAACTGCCGCGCCTGCTGGATGACCAGCCGCGACCACAGCGCCAGCGGAAAAGCATCCAGCGCCGGCATGCCGAAGCTGAACGGCGCCGCCGCGGCGCTGCCCACGCGCGTAGAGGCAAACATTTGCGGCGCGGCCAATTGCAGCCGGGCGTTGGCTGCCAGCATCGGCGCAGCGCGCGCAGCGGGTGTCTTGTCCGTCCCACTTGGGCGGCCGGTCGCCGCCAGCGGGGTGTCCGGCAAGGCGCGCGCCACAAACGTGCCGCTGCCTTCCGCGCTCTCCAGCAGGCCCTCGGCCAGCAGTTGCCCGTAGGCGTTGAGCACGGTGTTGCGCGAGACGTTCAACTGCGCCGCCAGCCCGCGGGTGGAGGCCATCTTCGCGCCGGGCTTCAGCTCGCCGGACAAGATCGCCGCGCGCAGTCGGGCATAAACCTGCTGGTAGAGCGGGGGGCTTGCCGCCAGGGCTGCTCCGTTCTCCGTCCGAACCGAGGGTCTCTTTGCCATTATGTCACCCACCGCTTCATTTGCCGGTTTCCGCCGCTTGCGCCGCTTGCGCCGCTTGCGCCGCTTTAAAACAGATACCCCTGACAGAGATGCGGAAGACACGTGGGCCGTGCGCCATTGATGTAATCGACGGCGCAC
>JAYTFQ010000010.1:0-1917 GCA_043734225.1 Anaerolineales bacterium
GTTTTTTTAGCCCACATGCTATAATTTTCTTCCCGGCTCGAAAACGAACTGCCGCACAGGATTGTCTGGAGGGTTTCTTGACCAAACGCTCACCCGCTCAGCCGAGCAAATATGACCCGTCGGCGCCCAAAGTCAGCCGGCGCGAGCAACTGCGCCAGGGCCGCCGCCGCCGCTCGCTGTATTGGAATGTCGGAGTCATCGGCATCCTGGTCATCTTTGTGGCGCTGATTGCCGGGTTTATCATTATCAATCTGCCCCCGGGCACGCTGCCGGGCGAGCAGGTCATTGGCGACGAAGGCGCCGCCGTCTATCCGGCCGGCAACGCCATCCCCTACCAGCACTATCCGCCTTCATCCGGTGGGCATTATGCCGACCCGGCGCCGTGGGGCTTCGCGGCCACGCCTGTCACCGAAGGCGCCTATGTGTCCAGCCTGGCGCGCGGCGGCATCGTCTATCTATATTATTGCGCGACCGATTGCCCCGATCTGGAGCAGCAACTCAAAGACTTCTTCCCTAAGATTCCGCGTGATAAAACCTACAACGTGGTGCGCGCCGTGATCTCGCGCTACGATCGCCAACTGCCCACCCAAATCGTCGCGCTGGCCTGGGATCACGAGCTAGACCTGACCCAATACAACCAGGATCTCATGCTGCGCTGGTACCAGCGCTTCGTCGACCAGGGTCCAAACGTGCAGCCCTAGGCCCCAACCCGCATGTCCGCCAACCCCAACGGGCCGCCGCGCCCAGCGAAATCCTCTGGACGTGGCTGGGTGCTGTCGGTCGGCCTGGGCTTGCTCATTGGCCTGGGCTTCGTCTGGCTGTTGGCCTATTTCGTCCTGGGGGTCACCCCCGCATTCGTGGTTGGGCTTATCCGCGCCGCTGTCTCGCCGCCGCACACCACCGGAGATGTCAGCGCCCCGCCAGGCGTGAAAGTGGCCGTGTGGGCCAGCGGGCTCAGCAACCCCACCGCGCTGGCCTTTGGCCCGGATGACCGCCTGTACGTGGCGGAATTGGGCGGCCAGGTGCTGGCCCTCAGCGCTCCTGACCCTGCAGGCGGCGCCAAAACTCGCGTCACGTTTGCCAGCGGGCTGGACTCGCCGCTGGGTCTGGCGTTTTACAACACAGACCTTTACGTTGGGCGGAGGGGCGGCGTGACTCGCCTGACGGACACCAATGGCGACGGCCTGGCTGATCAGGCCGCGGTGGTGATCAACGGCTTGCCGGCGCTGCGCCATCAAACTGACGGAGTAG
Source organism: Anaerolineales bacterium (assembly GCA_043734225.1). Lineage (GTDB taxonomy): Bacteria > Chloroflexota > Anaerolineae > Anaerolineales > UBA6663 > JAYTFQ01. Next base: position 1,252 of record JAYTFQ010000010.1, read on the forward strand.
CCTTTGGGCCAGACGGCCGGCTGTATATCGGCCAGGGCACTACCTCCGACCGGGGCGAGACTGGGATCCTCAACCTGGAAGGCTCGATCCTGGTCGCCGAGCGCGACGGCAGCAGGCTGCGTGTGTTCGCCAGCGGCACGCGCAACCCCTACGGCGTCGCCTTTCTGCCCAGCACCGGCACGCTCTTCGCGGTGGACAATGGGCGCGACGTGCCGGCCTCCGGCGTGCCCGATGAGCTGAATCAGATCGTCGATGGCGGCAATTATGGCTGGCCCGACTGCTGGGGCGCCAATGGCGGCGACCACTGCGCCGGCACGCTGGCCCCGATCATCGAGCTGCCCGCCCATGCCGCCGCCGGCGGCCTGGCGTTCTACTCGGGCAGCCTTTTCCCCGAATGGCGCAACAACGCCTTCGTCGCCTTCTACGGCGCTAACTCCGGCGATCCCAGCATCGGCCGCAATGTAGAGCGCATCGAGCTGACGCAAGACAGCGCCGGCGCCTGGCACGGCACGCAGCACGAGTTTGCCTCCGGCTTCGATCGGCCGCTGGCCGTCACCACCGGCCCAGACGGCGGGCTATATGTGGCGGATTTCGGGACTGGCATCATCTATCGCTTCAGCAAATAATTCTTCCGAAAAAGCGATCTCCGGCGGCCACTTCGTGGCC
>JAYTFQ010000011.1:0-9277 GCA_043734225.1 Anaerolineales bacterium
AATGTCGGGCCGGGCCGCGTCATCTCATTCGGCTGGCTTTATCAATGACTTAGAATGATGTGCACTTGATGGACCTGACCATCGTCCACCAGGGCGATGTGGGGGATGGACTGAGGCTGGCCGTCGAGCTCGAGCAGGGCCTGGGCGCCGGTGGCGGGGGCGGGGTTTTCAACATGGATCTCGTAACGGGCCGCGCCGAAAGAATAAGTAAGGCGAAACTCGGGCCAGGCGGCGGGCAGGCAAGGCTTGAGGGTGAGCGTGGCGCCCTGGCGCTGGAGGCCGAGGATGCCTTCGAGGGCGACGCGGTACATCCAGGCAGCGGAGCCGGTGTACCAGGTCCATCCGCCGCGGCCGAGGTGCATGGGATGCGAGTAGACGTCGGCCGCAACGACGTAGGGCTCGACCTTGTAGCGAGCGACTTCCGCCGCGCTGCGAGCATGGTTGATGGGATTGAGCAGGCTGAACAGGCGGCCGGCCGCTTCGCCGTCGCCGCGCAGCACATAGGCCAGGACCAGCCACAGGGCGGCGTGAGTGTATTGACCGCCGTTCTCGCGCGTGCCAGGGATGTAGCCCTGGATGTAGCCGGGGCCTGGCTGGGAATGGTCAAACGGCGGCGCCAGCAGGGCCACCAGACCCTCCGGCTCGCGCACCAACCGCTGCCAGGCCGAGTCCAGCGCCTGGCGGGCATGGTCAGCGGGGGCGGCGCCCGATATAACGGCCCACGACTGGGCAATCGAGTCAATCTGACATTCCTCGTTTTGGGCTGAGCCGAGCGGCGAACCGTCGTCAAAGTAGGCGCGCCGATACCAGGCGCCATCCCAGCCGTGCTCTTCCAAAGCCTGCTGCAGCGGCCCGACCACGGCGCGATAGCGCTCAGCGGCAGTCGGGTCACCGCGCTCGGCAGCCAGCGGGCCGAAGGTCTTGAGGATCGACAGCAGGAACCAACCGACCCAGATGCTCTCGCCCTGACCGCCCCTCCCCACATGGTTCATGCCGTCGTTCCAGTCACCCGCGCCCATAAGGGGCAGGCCATGCGCGCCGAAACGCAAACCATGATCCAGGGCGCGCAGGCAGTGCTCGTAGAGCGTGCCCGGCGGCTGGGCCGGCACAGCATTGACAAAGGCCTCACCCTGGTCGGAAGCCAGGGGCGGAGCGGCGAGATAGGGCACCAACTCGTCCAGCACGGCGTGATCGCCGGTGAGCGTGACATAGGCCTGGGCGGCATAGGGCAGCCACAGGAAATCGTCCGAGAAGCGGGTGCGCACCCCCTGGCCAGTGGTAGGGTGCCACCAGTGCTGGACATCGCCCTCGACAAACTGGCGCGCGGCCGCGCGCAGCAAATGGGCCCGAGCGATTTCCGGGCGGGTGTGCAGCAGCGCCAGCACGTCCTGCAACTGGTCGCGGAAGCCGTAGGCGCCGCCGGATTGGTAGAAGGCGGTGCGGCCCCACAGGCGGCAGACCAGGGATTGATACAGCAGCCAGCGATTGACGAGCAGGTCGAAGGCGGGATCGGGCGTGCGCACGCTGACCGCGCCCAACAGGCCATCCCAGAAAGCGCTGACCGCTTCAAGCGCGGCCTGCACCCGGCCGGGATCGGAATAGTGGTCGAGCAAGCCAGCCACCTGAGCGGCATCCAGCCCTTCGCCGATCAGGAAGATCAACTCGACCGTCTCACCGGGGGGCAGAGTGAAACGGGTTTGGACCGCGGCGCACGAGTCCAGCCCGGCGCCGACCGTGCCGGAGAGCGCGGGCCGCTCGAGGCCGTCGGGCTGGGCCAGGCCGCGATTGCGGCCGATGAACTCAGTCCGGTCAGCAGTGAGGCTAGCGGTTGGGCGCGGCAGGGCCTGGCGGTCGGGCCGGGGCGCCGCGGAGGCTCCGCCGTTGACGATGTGAGCGAAGGCCACGCGCTGGCCAAAATCCGAGTTGTAGCCGTTGCGGGCGAGCAGCGCGCCGGTGCGAGGGTCACGCTCGGTGACGATGAAATATTGGGTCTGCGAGCGGTTGACGCCCAGCACCCACTCGGCGTAGCCGGTGACGGCCAGGCGGCGCGGCTGGCGGCCGGTGTTGCTGAGACGCAGGCGCATGACTTTGACTGGATCGTGCTCCGGCACAAACACCAGCAGCTCATGCGCCAGGCCGTGACTGGCGCGCTCGTAACGGGTGTAACCGGCGCCGTGAGCGATGTGGCAGGGCGCAGCGCCGGTCTCACGGATGGGCAGTGGCGTAGGCGACCAGGCCTGGCCGGTCTCGTCGTCCCAGATGTAGAGCACCTCGCCAGACGGATCCGAGACAGGGTCGTTGGACCAGGGCGTGAGGCGGTTGAGCTGGCTGTTTTCGGCCCAGGTGCAGCCGAGGCCAGACTCGGTGACCAGGCAGCCGAAGTTTTCATTGGCGAGCACGTTGGACCAGGGCGCGGGGGTGGCGGCGCCAGCGGCCAGCGTGAGGCGGTATTCACGTCCATCGGGGCTGAAACCGCCTAAGCCGTTGTCGAACTGGCGGGCAGGCTGGGCGGGCTGAGCCGGCGGCGCTGGCGGCACGGGCGGAGCCAGCGGGGCCGACGGCTCGGCGGCCGGCAGGGCGCGGGCCGGGCGTGACGGGGCCAGGCCCTTGTCGCGGGTGCGGTCCAGTTGTTCAAACAGGGTGCCCTGCTCATTGACCAGCACCACGCGCGCCACGCTGGACAGCAGGATGAGATCGGCGCTGGCCATCTGGTCGGCGCGGCGCACAAAGACCCCGCCGGGCTTGTCTTGATAAGGATGCGACAGGGAGCTGTCGATGAGGCCCTGCACTTGCGATTGAAGGCCGTCGGCGTAGCTGGTGGCGTGCTCATTGAGGATGACCAGATCGACGACGAAATGGTTGAGGCGCCAAAACTCGTGGGCGCGCAAAGTTTGCCGCACCAGGTCCAGCTCTTCGACGTCGTCAACGCGCACCAGGACGATGGGGTTATCGCCGGAGATGCCGTAGGCCCACAGCCCAGATTGACCGCGCGTGTTTTGTGCCAGGAGGCTGGCGGGCGCGCGCAGCGACCGGTCGGGGAAGATAACGCGCGAGGCCAGGCGCTGGTACTGGTGGGCATCTTCTTCGGTGATGTTGAGCGAGCGCAACTGGATTTGGCTGTAGACCCAGGCCAGATCGAGGGTGCTGGCGATGTTGCGCGGATCGGCGAAACGCTCGGTGAGATCCACGGCCGCGGCGCGGGTGGCGGCCACGCCGGTGACGTACACAAAGCGGGCGGTCTCGCCTGGCGCCAGAGTCACTGCGCCGCGCAGGCTCATGACTGGATCGAGCACGGCGCCAACCGTGTTCGAGAGCGGGCCGTCCATGGCCGCCGGCCGGCGCAGGGTGCGGCCGCGGCCCACGAAACGCAGCCGGTCGGTCTCGTATTCCAGCGCGCCGGTCAGCGGCTGCTCGTGGACGAGCAGGTGGGTGGCCCAAATGTCAGGCTCGGCGCTATCGCGCGGGCGGCGGCGGAACAGCAGCGCGGAGCGCTCGGCCAAAAACTCCGATTCGATGAACAGCTTGCTGAAGGCCGGATGGGCCAAATCCGCGTTTGGCTCGACCAGGGCCACCTCGACGTAGCTGGTGAGCGCCAGACGGCGCGGGCGGCGGCTGTTGTTGGTGAGGGTGACGCGGCGGATCTCGGCATTGTCGCGCGGCGAGACGATGATTTCCAGGCGGGTTTCGATGCCGAGATCGCGGCGGCGAAATTCGGCCCGGTCCGCGGCATAGCGCACCTCGTACAGCTCGGCTTCGCGGCCAGAAGGCTGATAGGTGGCCGACCACACCTGGCCGCTGGCCTGATCCTGGACGTAGATGAACGAGCCCCAGGCATCCTGGGTGATATCCGGCCGCCAGCGGGTGATGGACAGCGGGCGGGGCTGGCCGGGCTCGTGAAAGGCGCTGTAACCGCCGCCGGCATTGGTGACCATGACCTCGTAAGCGCTGTTCGAGAGCCAATGCGTGCGCGGGGTGAGGGTGTGGGGGGTGTTGAAGCCGCGCTGTGAGGGCCCAGACTCGGCCGGCAGGGCCTCGGCCTCGGTATCGACTTCGATTTGAGCATGCCGCTCAAGCAGCGGCACGTGGCGAGGCACGCGCTCCTGAAGCAGGAGCTCGATGGCGGTGATGGCGCGCTCGGCGTGAAAGCGCTGGCGCATGCGGCCTTCAAACAAATAATTGTCGAGGGCAACCAGGCTCATGCCCTGATGATGGGCCATGTAGGAGCGCACCAGCGCGGCCGGCTCGCCGCGCGGGCGGCGGGCCGGGGTGTAGTCCACCGCCTCGAAGTAGCCATAGTTGCCGGTCGCCCCCTGGCGGGCCAGCGCCTGGAGATTGGCCCAGGCAGCAGGCGGATCGATGTGCATGGCCAGGAAGGTGGCGTAAGGGGCGATGACCACATTCTCGGCCAGCTCGCGCTTGAGGCCGAGGCTGGGCACGCCAAAGGCCTGATATTGATAGTTGAACTGGTGATCGAAGGCATAGAAGCCAGATTCGGATACGCCCCAGGGCACCTGGTGACGGGCGCCATAGGCTTGCTGTTCGCGCACAACGGCATGGTTGGTCTGAGCCACCAGCGAGTTGGGGTAGTCCTGCATCAACAGGCTGGGCATCAGGTATTCAAACATGGTGCCGCTCCATGAGAGGGACACCAGGCTGCCGCCGGCCCAGGCCAGCGAGCGCCCCAGGCGAAACCAATGCCGGGCGGGGATTTGGCGGTAGGCGATGGCCACAAAGCTGGCGAGGCGCGCCTCGGAGGAGAGCAGATCGTAGAAGCTGTTGTCGAGCTGCTGGGCGGCCAGATGGTAACCTATGACAAACAGCTCGCGCTCGGTGTTGTAGAGGAACGAAAAATCCATGCCGGCGCTGAGGTCGTCGGCGCGTTTGGCCAGGGCGACAAAGCGCTCGGCCAGCGCCACGGCCTGAGGCTGGCGCGGGCCAGGCGCGGCCGCCAGGGCGGCCAGGCTGGGCGCGGCGAGGTTGGGCGTGGCGTCAGGCGGACCAGCCGCATCCAGCTCGGCCACCAGCCGCTGCCAGGCGGCGACCTGATCCCGCAAGGCACCGGCCCACTCCGTTACCTCGGCGGCCGCTGGCGAAGCCTGAAGGGCAGTCAGAGCCTGGGCATGGGCATCAAGCGCAGCGGCGGCAGCGGCAAGGCTGGACAGGAGGACGGGCCAGACGGCCGGATCCGCGGCGCGGGCGTCTGCGGCGCCGGCGGCGGCCTCCACGGTCGCCATAGCCCGAGCCAGCTCAACCGACATTTGCTGGACGGCGGCGCGCAGCGCGGGGGCCGGCGCCGTCGAGGCCGGCGGCACCGCGATGACAGGCTGATAGGCTTGCAGGGCCTGGTCCAGCGCGGTCAGGGTGTCGCGGAAACCATCCAGCATGGAAGGGCCAAGCAGCGGAGCCGAGACGAGATTGAGGCAGGCTTGCTTGAGCACAATCAGGCAGGCGGCCAGGTTGCCACTGTCCACAGTTGAGACGTATTCCGGCAGCAGCGGGCGCAGGGTGAGGGTGTCGTACCAGTTGAGCAAGTGGCCGCGGTAGCGCTGGAGCTTTTCCATGGTCGTCAGGAGGCGCTCGAGCCGAGCGGCCAGCTCAAGCGCATCGAGATAGCCAAAGTCGTGGGCGGCCAACAGGGAGAGCAGCAAGAAACCGATGTTGGTGGGCGAGGTGCGGTGCGCGACGACGCTGCCGGGCTCGGCTTGATAGTTGTCTGGCGGCAGCCAGTTGTCTTTCGATCCGGCGAAGGTTTGATAGAACTGCCAGATGCGGCGCGCGGTGACGCGCAACTGGCGCTGAACGTCAGCCGAGAGGGATTCGAGCTGCAGATCCTCGGTGGGCTGACTGACCCACCAGGCCAGGACGGGCGAGAGCATCCACAATACCGAAATGGGCAGCGCCGCCAACAAGGCAGCGGGGCGCAACAGCGCAGTGATGAGCAAGGCAGCGGCGGCCACCAGCGGGGCCACCCACATGCGGCTCCAATAGTCGCGCAGGGTGCGCGCCTGGCCGTGCTCGGCCGCGGCGGCGCTGGTCCATTCCAACAAGCCACGGTGGGTGACGAAGCGGCGGATAAGGACCCGGGCAATGGCGTCCAGGTTGACGAGCGCGATGTGCAGCAGCAGCGTGAGCAGCAGCAGCACACGGCGCAGATTGAGGCTGAGATCGCGCCGGACCCCACGCAAGTAAGCCAGCCAGGGCTCGCCGGGCGGGTGCACGCCGCTGCCCAGGATCAGGCCAGTCAACTCGGGCAGCAGGATGGCCATCAGAGCCGCCGCGCTCCACACCAGCGGCGAGCCGGGCAGCACGGTCCAACCGAGCACCAGCAGCAGCACGACGGCGGCGGGCACCAGGCTGCGGCGCAGGTTGTCGAAGACACGCCAGCGGGCAATCAAACTGAGCGGGTTGCGTTTGGCGGCGCCGACCTGATTGGGCACCAGGGGCAGCAGCCAATCGGTAATCTGCCAGTCGCCGCGTATCCAGCGGTGCTGGCGCTGAATAAAAGCGTCGAAGCCGGAGGGGAAATCTTCGAGCAACTGCACCTCGGTCACCTGACCGGTGCGCAGATAGCTGCCTTCGAGCAGATCATGGCTGAGCAGCAAGTTCTCGGGGAAGCGCCGGTGCAGCAGTGCCGCGGCGACATCGACGTCATAAATGGCCTTGCCGATGTAATCGCCGGCGCCAAAGAGATCTTGATAGACGGTGGAGACGGCGGCCGAGTACGGATCGAGGCCGCTTTCGCCGGCGAAGATGCGGCTGAAGGGCGAATTGTGGGCGGCCATGGCGGTGACGGCCACGCGCGGCTGAAGGATGCCGTAGCCATCCACCACGCGCCGCAGGCTGGGATCAACGATGGGCCGATTGAGCGGGTGGGCCATGGCGCCGGCCAGGCGGCGAGCGGTGTTGAGGGGCAGCTCGGTATCGGCATCGAGCGTGATGACGTAGCGAATCTGCTTGAGAATAGACGCATCGCCTAACTGCACGTCAAAGGTGGTGTCGGCCGCGCCGCGCAGCAAGCGATTGAGCTCCATCAGTTTGCCGCGCTTGCGCTCCCAACCCATCCAGGCGCGCTCGTTCGGATTCCAGCCGCGGCGGCGGAGGAAGAAATAGAAGGGCCCTACCCCGTCCTGGCCATATTGCGCGTTGAGAGCCTCCAGCCGGGCGCGCGCGGCAACCAGCAGCCGGGCGTCCTCGGGCTGGTGCTCGAGCGGCGAATCGGAGAAATCGCCCAGCAGCGCGAAAAACAGGTGCGGGTCGCGATTGGCCAGATAGCGAATTTCGAGCTTGTTGAACAAGCGCTGGATGCCGGCCTCGCTGCTGATCAGGCAAGGCACCGCCACCAGGGTGCTGAATTCGGGCGGGAGGCCGTCGCGAAAATCGAGCTTGGGCACCCGCTGGGGCGGGACGGTGATGGTGATCCAATAATTGAAGACGTTGGCGCCCAGTGCGCTAGCCGGCAGCGCGGCCAACAGCCCCAGGGCCAGCAGGCCGGTCAGGCCCAGGCCGTGCTGGGCGGCGTAGTTCAATATCAAGGCCACAAACAGCACGGTCAGTCCCAAAAGGCCGCCCAGATAAATCAGGTTGGCCTGACGCTGCACGGCGCCACCCACCTGCTCCAGCAGGCTGGGCCGGTAATGAACATCCGCTTCCAATTCGCGCGCGCCCAGGCCCAACAGGTAATAGCCGACATGGCCCTGGCGCAGGTCACTCTGGCTGCCGGGGTAAGCGCCAGCACCCGCCGACTGGCCGGCCTGGCCCATCAGATAACGCCGAGCGCGGGCCACGGCCCGCCGGGCGACCTCCGTCTCCTCCAGGCCGGTATGCCGGCTGAGGCGCTCGACGACATGCCGATAGCGGTCGCGGGTCTCAAAATCCATGCGGCTGTAGATGTCCAATGGGTCGTGGCGCAGCTCGGCTTCCAGGGCGCTGCTGGTCTCAAAGAACTCAGTCCAATGGATGGCGGAGAGGCCGCGCAGACTGATGATGACGTTGCCGACGGAGATGCGATTGGTGGCGCGCTGCTGGTGCTCGGCGCGGATGACAGCTTCGAGGGTGGTGCCCTGCTCGCTAAGCAACTGCTCCAGCCACTGCACCACGGGCGCCATGGAGGCCGACTGATCGCGCAGCCGCTCCAGCAGATGGACCACGAACACCGGCTCGGGCGCTGGGTAAGCCAGCTCCAGATCGGCAATGGCCACCGCCAACTGGCTGCCCGATTGGCCAGAGAGCGCCAGCAGCCGGGTGGCCCAGCGGGCGGCATCGGCCCGGCGCTGTTGGCCGTGGACGGCCTGATCGATGAGCCGGCGCAGATTTTCGATGAGCGCCACGCGCAGCATGATGGGAACGGCCCAGAGTTCGCCGGAGCGGAGCGGCGCCACAGTTTGGTAAGCCTGCACAAAACGAGTGATGTTCTCGGCATCCAACCGGCTATCGGTATGGGACACCAACTCGACCGCCAAGCCATACACACGCGGGTAGCCGGCATAGGGGCCGGCGGCCAGCTTGGGCAGCTCGCGATAATAGCCGCGGGACAGGTCCTGATCGATCTGCTGAAGCTGGCCCTGAACGACGTAGAAGTTATCGAGCAGCCACTCGGCCGCGGGCGGCAGGCTCTGGCGCTCGCGGGCGGCGGCGGAGAAAGACCGGTAACCGGAAAATAGCGCCAGGCGGTTCGACTGGAACCGCGCGCGCAGCGGCCGGCCGACACGCAGCCCGGCGCCCAACGAGTCGCTCTCGGCCAACGTGCGGGCAAAACTTTCCAGCCGGTCCACGCCGAAAATCTCGGCCTGGAGCGGCGGCTCGCCGGCGTCAGATGATTGGGGAGGCGGCCGCTGGGGAAACAGGGATCGATATAGCTGGCGCAGTGACGCGCGCTCGGCGGCTATTTTGCCCCAAAAGGCCGGCTGGCGGCCGGTGTGTGACGCCAGAGGCAGGAAAAGCGGCCGGCCACCTGCCGGCGGCCTGAGGCGGGAAAATTTTCGCGGCGGCGGCTGGTCACGCCTCGTGTTGGCTGCGTCGGCACCATGATCAAAGGACCTCATCGCGCGTCGGGTCTACTAACGATCAGCCTACCTTAGCCGAACGTCCCAGACGCGGGTATCAGTATAACCCTTATGGCAGTGTCCGCGTGGGGCTGACAGACTTGAACGGCGGTATCACCAAATCGCCTTGGGCGGCCAAGGTCGCGGCACGCGACAAGACCGCGAAGGCACAACCCGCAACAGTGCAGGTTGCGGTTCTGGAGAACTGACAAAGAGAGTATTTGAAAAGTCGTGTT
>JAYTFQ010000012.1:0-13954 GCA_043734225.1 Anaerolineales bacterium
ATGTTCTACCTCGGCTGCCCCATTTGGGCCAACAAGGCCTGGGTGGGAACATTTTTCCCCAGCGGCGCGAAACAGAAGGACTTTCTCGCCCTATATAGCCGGCGGCTGAATAGCGTCGAAGGCAACACCACGTTCTATGGCCTGCCCACCCCCGACACGGTGGCGCGCTGGCGGGATGAGACCCCGCCCGGTTTCAAGTTCTGCCTGAAGTTCCCCAAAGCTATCACCCACGAGCGCCGGCTGCGCGCGGCCGAGGCCGACACGGCTGACTTTGTGGCACGCTTGAACCTGTTGGGCGACCGGGCCGGCGCGTCGCTCTTGCAGCTTCCGCCGTCTTTTGGCGGCAGCGATCTGCCGGCCCTGCTGCGCTACCTGGACCAATTGCCGCCGCTCCCCGGCGGCTGCACCGTGGAAGTGCGCCACCCGGACTTCTTTGGCGGCCCGGCCGAGGCCGCCTTGGAGGCTGCCCTACGCGAGCGGGACGTGGCGCGCGTGCTGTACGACCAGCGCGGTCTGCGCAGCGCCGAACCCAGCGACGATGACATCCGTCGCGCCCAGGCGGCCAAGCCGAATGTGCCTGTCCGCTTCAGCCGCACGGCCTCGTTCGCCTTTACGCGCTACATCGCGCACCCCGATATACCGGCCAACGCGCCGCTGCTGGACGAGTGGGCCGGGCAGGTGGCTGGGTGGCTCAACGCTGGCGATGACGTGTACTTCTTCTGTCACCACAAGAATGACTACTATGCGCCGGTGGTCGCGCGCGACATATACCAGCGCGTCAGCCGCCTGGCGCCGCTGCCGCCCCTACCCGAGTGGGGCCAAGCGCCGCCCGCTGTGCCCAGCCAACCTGCCTTGTTTTAGTCCGTTTCGCCAATCCAGCCTTCCCAATGGCGCGGAGCCTTCAAGACATGCAAGGAAATCAAGGGCGCGCCGCGCGTCTTTACTGCGCCACACCCAACCTTATACGACCCGGAATTGTCTTGTACAGCCCGCTCTATAATCTTCTTTGTTGCTGGCTGCGTTGCAGGGGATAAAAAATCCAGCGCGGGCCTGCCAGCCCCCCGCCACTGGTCGCACGGTCGGTCGCGGTTTGGCCTTGTGGTGTCTTCGCAGCCGCCGATGGCGCTTCTGGCGCTATCGACGGCTGCGGAGACAGTGCAAGTCCCCCTTCTTCTCGCTGCACTCAAGTGCTGGCCGCTGAAGCGCCTCCCTGCTAGACTGGGCGCGTGCCTGGCAAGACCACCCCATCCGTTGACTCGTCGGCCCCGCGCGCCAGCCTGCTGTGGGCGGCGGGCGCGGCCCTGCTGGCCGGGCTGGCTTTTTGGGCTTTCTTTCAGGCCAGCAAGTTTCCCGTGTTCCGCGGCGCCAACCCATTCGCCCAAGACCCGGCTGATGCCGTCAGCTCAATTGGTTTTGAGATTGCGGTGGTGGCCGGCATTCTCAGCCTGGCGCGCGCGATGCAGTTACAGCGCCTGGGCGCTCTTGATGATCACCGTCCGGAGCTGATCGTGCGCGGCGGCCTGGTTGTGGTGCTGACCCTGTCTGCCGGCGTGGCCGCCGACAGCCTCACCGAAATTCAACACCCGGGTTGGAATGTTTCCGTTTGGGGCAAGGTGCTGATCATGAGCCTGGTGGGGTTAGCGCTGCTGGGCGCATTGGCCACGGTGCTGCTGGTGCGGGCGACGCGCAGCGTGTGGTTGCTGCCGTCGGCGCCTGGGGCGCGTGGCTCCGGTTGGTTGGGCGAGGCGTTGGAAGACGTCTTCTTGTTGGGGTGGCTGCCGCTGGTGTGGGCCGGTCAGCGCCTGTCGCTGCTGGGCGGGCTGCTGCTCTGGCTCGAAGACCACTGGCGTGGGGCGTTCATGCAGCGCCTGCGGTGGGCGCTGGGCTGGTTGAGCCCCTGGCGGCATCCCTGGCGCTTCGCGCTGCTGGCCGGCCTGGCTGCCGGCATCGGCCTTGCCGCCGCGCACGCCACCGAAGGCCCGCCGAACGACCTGGGCCAGTTCATCCTGGTCTCGCTGGTCTTTGTCGGGATCGAATTCGGCGCGACGGCGGCGGGGTTCTTGCTTTTGGGCGGCTTCTTGGGGCTACGACCGCCGCTTGTCCGTCACAACCCTTGGAATACAGTAGTTGTCGAGGAAGCCAAATGAATGATGCAGACGTACGAGCCCAAATCTTCGCCGACAAATTGCGCGGTCTGCCGCTCTGGGATGCGGGCCGCGCAGCCAACCTGATTTGGTTTGAATTCGGCGCCCGAAAAACCGTAACAAAACACACTCGGAATGAACAGCAAGTTGTCGGTGAATGGGCGCTTCACGTTCAGTGCGCCTGGCGACTTACAGGTCCCTCCGGTATCGAGGTCGCATACCAAGACATTTATTATCCCGCCAGCAGCGAAGGCAAGGTGGATTTAGGTGAATTTGATTGGGATCGCCAGGGCAAAAACCGCTGCGATGAGAAATTGGCAAAGATCTGGGCGACGGACAACCAAGGCCGATTTACTGTGACAAACGCAGTCGTTGGCCGCAATGGTTTTTTGACGTTGGAACTTACCGATGGCTGGCTACTCGAGGTCTTTCCGCATTCATCCGGGCCGCAAGAAGCATGGAGATTATTCCAGCCCTATGCGGAGACGGAAGAAATGATTTTCTGCGGGCAAGGTTACGAAAAATGGCTGCCTGAACCGCTCAATCCGACAACGCCTTGAAATTCTCTACTACGCTTTAGCCGCCACTGTGCTGAGCGCCGCCTTGAACTCCCGCGCGAACTTCTCCGCCGCGGCCACCGGGTCCGCCGCCTCGCCGACGGCCTTGACGCACGCCGAGCCGACGATAATGCCATCGGCCAATGCGCCCACGGCGCGGCCTTGCTCGGGCGTGCTGATGCCGAAGCCGACGCACAGCGGCAGCCCGGCGGGGGCGTCGCGCCGCACGCGGGCGATGAAATCCGGCAGGCCGGGCGGCAGCTCGCTGCGCACGCCGGTGGTGCCAGTCACCGAGACCAGGTAGAGAAACCCGCGCGCATCTGAGGCAATGCGCGTGGCGCGCTCGGGCGGGGTGGTGGGCGCCAGCATGCGGATCAGCGGCTGGCTGGCCGGCAGCGCCGCTTCCATCTCGGCTGCCTCCTCGGGCGGCAGGTCCGGCACGATGAATCCGCTCGCCCCGGCCGCCTCGGCCGCGCCCGCCAGCCGGAGTAATCCATAGGCCAGTAGCGGGTTGTAATAGCCCATCAGCACCAGCGGCACGCTCACCCCCCGCTGACGCAGCTCGGCCACCGCCGCCAGGCATTTCGCCACCGTGGCGCCTTGCTGCAGCGCGATCTGCGTCGCCCGCTGCACCACCGGCCCATCGGCCAACGGGTCTGAAAACGGCACCCCCACCTCGATCAAGTCCGCGCCCCCGCGCACCAAGGCCTCGATCACGTCCACCGACACGCCCATCTCCGGATACCCGATGGGGTAATACGGCATGAAGGCGGGCGGGTGTAGGAAGGTCTCGTGGATTGATGGCATCAAGCTGTCCTTTTGAATTGTGTGGGTGTATGGGGGTATGGGAGTGTGGGCGTTTGTGAGTGTTTTTGTCTCCCATACCCCCAAACTACCACACCGCTACAAATGCAACTCTTTGATTACGGTATCCAGGTCTTTATCCCCTCTTCCCGACAGATTCACCAGCAGCACCTGGTCTTTGCGCATGGTGGGGGCCAGGCGCACGGCCTCGGCCACGGCATGGGACGATTCGAGTGCGGGGATGATGCCTTCGGTCTCGCACAGCAGCTTGAAGGCCGCCAGGGCCTCGGCGTCAGTGGCGGAGGTGTAGAAGGCGCGCTCGGTGTCGCGCAGGAAGGCATGCTCCGGCCCCACGGCGGCATAGTCCAGCCCGGCCGAGACTGAGTGCGTGTCGGCGATTTGGCCGTCGGCGTCTTGCAGCACATAGGTGCGCGTGCCGTGGATGACGCCCAACCGGCCTTTCACCGGGTCGGCGAAGCGCGCCGCGTGCCGGCCGCTGGCGATGCCGTTACCCCCGGCTTCCACGCCAATCAAGGCCACGTCCTCATCAGCGCGGAAGCCGGTGAACAGGCCAATGGCGTTCGAGCCGCCGCCCACGCAGGCCACGCAGGTATCCGGCAGGCGGCCCTCGGCCTTCAGGATTTGTGCCCGCGCCTCGATGCCGATGACGGATTGGAAGTCGCGCACCATGGTGGGGTAGGGGTGCGGGCCAAGCGCCGAACCCAGCAGATAGTGCGTGTCGCGCACGTTGGTCACCCAGTCACGGATGGCCTCGTTGATGGCGTCCTTGAGCGTCTGGCTGCCGGCCGCCACCGGCCGCACCTCGGCCCCCAGCAGCTTCATGCGGAACACGTTCATCTGCTGGCGGGCGATGTCGACAGTGCCCATGTACACCACGCATTGCAGGCCCAGCAGCGCCGCCACGGTGGCCGAGGCCACCCCGTGCTGCCCGGCGCCGGTCTCGGCCACAATGCGCTGTTTGCCCATGCGCTTCACCAGCAGGGCCTGGCCCAGCGCATTGTAGATCTTGTGCGCGCCGGTGTGCGCCAGGTCTTCGCGCTTTAGGTAGATGCGCGCGCCGCCCAGCTTCTCGGTCAGCCGCGCGGCAAAGGTCAGCGGGGTGGGGCGGCCGACGTAATCCGCCAGCAGCCGCTCAAACTCAGCCATGAATGCCGGGTCCGCCCGCGCCTCGATGTACACACGCTCCAGCTCGGCCAACGCCGGCATCAACGTCTCGGGCACGAACTGCCCACCATACGGTCCAAACTTTTGGGGGAGAGTTACCATGCTGAATGGGTCCCTATGCCGCGACTGCCGCAGCCACAAAGTCTCTAATTTTGGCGTGGTCTTTTCTGCCCGGCGCCGCTTCCACGCCGCTGGCCACATCTACCCCCCACGGTTTTACCTGCGCCACGGCCGCCGCCACATTCGCGGGGTTGAGCCCGCCGGCCAGGAAGATGGCGTAGCGCGCCGCCAGCCGTGCCGCTGCCTGCCAATCGGCCAGTTGCCCGCTGCCGCCATACAGGTTGGGTGCCGGCGCGTCCACCAAAAAGGCCGGCTGGCCTGGGCTGAAAGCGCTTAGCGCGACCAGTTCATCGTCGCGGACGGTGGCCGAGTCGCGCACGGCCTTGAAGGCCCGACCCCATAGTGCGCTCAGTTGCTCCGGCCCTTCGTCGCCGTGCAGTTGGGCCAGGCGCAGCCCGGCAACGCGCATAATGGCCGCCACCTCGGCCGCTGGCGTGTTGACGAACACGCCCACGCTGGTCACGGCCGCGCCCCGCTGGGTCAGCTCGTCAGTGATCTGCGCGCAGGCCTCGGGCGAAACGTAGCGCGGGCTCTTGGGATAGAAATTGAAGCCTAGATAATCGGCCCCGGCCTCAACCGCGGCCAGGGCGTCGTCCAGATTGGTCAGGCCGCAAATCTTAATGTGCATGGCCGCTCAATTCTCTCACCCGGGCGGCCGGGTCCGGGTCGGCGATGATGCCCTCGCCCACCAGCACCGCGTCCACGCCCAGCGCGCCCAGGCGCGCCACGTCGGCGGCGCTGAAGATGCCGGACTCGGAGACCACCCGCAGCCCAGCCGGCACCAGCGGCCGCAGCTCGGCGGTGGTGTCCAGAGTGACCTTGAAGGTTCCCAGGTCGCGGTTATTGATGCCTACCAGTTGCAGGCCCGGCAGCCGCAGGGCGCGCTCAAGCTCGGGGTGCGAATGCACTTCCACCAGTGGTGCCAGTCCCAGTTCCAGCGCCAGGGCGTGCAGCTCGCCCAGCGCGCCATCGCCCGCGCTGCTGGGCGCGTCGCCCAGTGCCGCCACGATCAGCAGCACGGCGTCCGCCCCAGCCGCTCGTGTCTGATAAATCTGGGCCGTCGACAGGATGAAGTCTTTGCGCAGCAGCGGCAGCGCCAGGTCCGGCGCGGCGCGCAGCGCGCTCAACAGCGCCAGGCTGCCCATGAAGAATTTCTCGTCGGTCAGCACCGAGATGGCCGCCGCGCCGTTGGCGGCATACACCCGCGCCATGTCCTCCATATTCACGTTCGGCGCCAGCAGCCCGCGCGATGGCGAAGCCCGCTTCAGCTCGGCGATCAGGCGCACCGGCCGCCGGCCGTCCGCCCCAGCGGGCAGCGCCGGCAGGAATGGCCGTGGCGCGGCGGAATCCAGCGCGCGTTGGCGCAGCTCGGCCTCATTCAGGCCAGCGATCATGGTGCGTTTGTGAGCCAGTATTTGTGGCAGCATGGTTTTTAATGGCTACGAAGCACGAAAGATGAATGTTGGATTTCATTCATCCTTCATACTTCACATCGCCCAGCAGTTCGCGATGCTGAGTCCTTCATCCTTGCTCTTTTGGCGCGAACCGCTGGCTGTACCCAATCAGCGCTTCCAGCTTGGCCAGCGCCGCGCCCGAGACTAGCGCCTGCTCGGCCTCGGCCACGGCCGCCGGCAGGTCACCGCTGTCTGCGGCAATGGCGGCAGCGGCGTTCAGCACCACCGCGCTGCGCCGGGCGCCGTTGATCTGCCCGGCCAGCAGGCTGCGCATCACGGCCGCGTTTTCATCGGCCGTGCCGCCGCGCAGCTCGCTCACCGCGCCAGGCGCGAAGCCCAGCGAGGCCGGATCCAGCTCAAACGTGCGCACCGCGCCGTCCTTCAGGTGGCTGATGCGGTTGGTACCGCTGGTGTTCAGCTCATCGGCGCCGCCCGCGCCGTGAATGACAAACGCCGCGCGCGAGCCCAGTTCCCCCAACACGTGCGCCAACGGCTCGGTCAACAGCGGGTCGTACACGCCAATCACCTGCACGTCGGCGCCGGCCGGGTTAGTCAGCGGGCCGAGCAGGTTGAAGATGGTGCGCGAGCCGATCTCCTTGCGCGGGCCAATAGCATAACGCATGGCCGGGTGGAATTTGGGCGCGAACAAAAAGCCGATGCCGATTTCCTCTATGGCGCCGCCGACCAACTCCGGCGCCAGGTCCAGGTACAGGCCCAGCGCGGCCAGCACATCGGCGCTGCCGCACTGCGACGAGGCGGCGCGGTTGCCGTGCTTGGCCACCTTGCGCCCGGTGCCGGCCACCAGGAAAGCGGCGGCGGTGGAAATGTTGAACGTGCCCGTGCCGTCGCCGCCGGTGCCGGCCGTGTCAAACATCGGCTGGTCGCCGCGCGCCACCGTCACGCGCACCGCGTTCGCGCGCATGGCGCGCGCCGAGCCGGTGATTTCGTCCACCGTCTCGCCCTTCATGCGCAGCGCCACCAGGTAGGCCCCAATTTGGGCCTGCGTCGCCTGGCCAGTCATGATGATGTTCATGGCAGCCTCGGCCTGCTCGGCGCTCAGGTCTTTGCGGTTCAGGGCCAGGGCAATGTAGGGTTTTAGCATGTGAGACTCCTTACATATCCAAAAAGTTCTGCAATAGCTGTTTGCCATGCTGGGTCAGGATCGATTCCGGATGGAACTGCACCCCGAAGGTGGGAAAGTCTTTGTGCCGCAGGCCCATGATCTCGCCCTCGCTGGTGCGGGCGGTCACTGCCAGGCAGGGCGGCAGCGGCTCTTCAACGATCAGTGAGTGATAGCGGGTTGCCTCGAAGGGCGAAGCCAGCCCCACGAACAGACCCGCGCCGTCGTGATAGATGGCCGATGTCTTGCCGTGCATCAGCCGAGGGGCGCGCCGCACCGTGCCGCCGTAAACCGCCCCCAGACACTGGTGCCCCAGGCACACGCCTAGCACGGGTATTTGACCGCCGAAGCGCAGGATGGCGGCATTCGAGATGCCGCCATCGGCCGGGTCACCCGGCCCGGGGGAAATTACTAACCGCGCCGGCCCCAACGCCGCCAGCTCATCCAGCGTGATAGCGTCGTTGCGGAACACCCGTGGCTCCGCGCCCAGCTCGCCGAAGTATTGCACCAGGTTGTAGGTAAAGGAGTCGTAGTTGTCGATGACGATTAGCATGGCTTCTGAAAGTCAGAGGTCGCAAGTCGGACGTCAGATAACAGGCTCTGACATCTGACCTCCGACCTCCGGCCGTTATCTCCCTTCCGCAATATCCACCGCGCTCAGCACGGCCTGGGCCTTATTCAAGGTCTCTTGATATTCGCTGGCCGGGTCGGAGTCGGCCACCAGGCCGGCTCCGGCCTGCACCCGCACGGTGCCGCCGCGCCCCACCAGGGTGCGGATGGCCAGGCAAGTGTCCATGGCGCCGTCGAAGCCGAAGTAGCCCACTGCGCCGGCATACGGCCCGCGCGAATGGCCTTCCAGCTCGCCAATGATTTCCATGGCCCGCACCTTGGGCGCGCCGCTGACGGTGCCGGCCGGGAACGAGGCGCGCACCAGGTCGAAGGCCGTCAGGCCGGCGCGCAGCTCGCCTTCCACATGCGATACCAGGTGCATCACGTGAGAATAGCGCTCGATGGTCGAGAACTCCGACACGCGGATTGTGCCGTACTCACACACCCGACCCAGGTCGTTGCGCCCCAGGTCCACCAGCATCACATGCTCGGCGCACTCTTTGGGGTCGGCGCGCAGCTCGGCTTCCAGGGCCGTGTCCTCGGCCATATTGGCGCCGCGTTTTCGCGTGCCGGCAATCGGCCGCAGCACGGCGCGCCGGCCTTCCAGCCGCACAAAGATTTCCGGCGAGGCGCCCACCAGATAGAACGGTTCGCCGTCCACTTCGCCAAAGTCGAAGAAGAACATATACGGCGACGGGTTCAGCCGGCGCAGCGCGCGATAGATGTCGAACGGCCGCGCGCCGGTCTGGCGCGTCAGCCGCTGCGAAATGACCACCTGGAAAATGTCGCCGGCGGCGATGTACTCCTTGGCGGCGCGCACGGCAGCTTCGTATTGAGCCTGGGTCATGCTCGAGCTGATTGGCGAGCGGCTGTTGGCGCTGGGCGCTGGCTGGGCGGGCAGGGGGGCGGCCAGCCGCGCTTCCAGTTCGTCCAGCCGCCGGCGGGCGCCGGCCTCGTCGCCGCCAAAGGCATGCGCGATCAGGAACAGGCTGCGCCGGGCATGGTCAAAGGCCACCAGCGTATCGGTCAGCAGGAAGATGCCCTCCGGCAGGTCGCCGGCAGCCGGCAGGTCTTTCAGGTGCGGCTCAAACTGGCGGATGGTCTCGTAACCCAGAAACCCTACCAGCCCGCCGATGAAGCGCGGCAGCCCTTCCACGTGCGCCGATTGGTACTGTGCCAGCTCAGCCTGGAGCACATGCAGCACGTCTTCGCCCGGCGCCAGCGGCAGTTCGGTCACGCCTTCCGGCCCGTGCCGCTCCACCCGGCCTGGCCGCAGCCGGTATTGCCGCGCCGGCTGCACGCCAATGAACGAATAGCGCGCCACGCGCTCGCCGCCTTCCACCGATTCGAGCAAGAACGATGGTCCCGCGCCCGACAGCTTCAGATACACCGTCGTCGGCGTCTCCAAATCGGCCGACAGCTCGCGCACCAGCGGCCTGGGCAAACTCGTATTCATTGTCGTTACCGGCGCTACCTCAGTCAGCATTAGCTGTTAGCTCCCATCGTTATCTACCTCTGAGCTCGCGGAGCCCGCAGAGATAGACTCAAATAGTTCAAACCAATCGTTCCGTTAGCCATTCGCGGATATTGAATCCTTAAGCTCTTCTCCGCGTGCTCTTCAGACTCAGCGGTGCAATTCTTATTCGGTGCCAAACAAATCGACGGTATCGGCAAACAGCTCTTGCGAATAGCTCAGCCCGGAGGCCTCGCGCACCAGGCGCATGGTCTCGCGCGCTTCGGCCTGCATGCGGCGGATGCCCTGGGCCAGCACGTCTTGCACCAGCAGCGGGTGAGTCAGGAAATGGGCGCGCCGCTCGCGGATGGGCTCCAGGAAGCGGTTGAGCGCCTCGGCCAGCCTGGCCTTCACTTCCACATCGCCTACCTGGCCGGCGCGATAGCGCTCCTTCAACTCGGCTACCTCGGCCAGGTTGTCGTTGAAAGCGTCGTGATACACAAACACCGGGTTGCCTTCCACCGTGCCCGGGTCAGTGGCCCGCAGTCGCTTGGGGTCGGTATACATATTGCGCACCTTGCTGGTGACCGTCTCGGCGTCGTCCGAAAGGAAAATGGCGTTGCCGACCGACTTGCTCATCTTGGACGTGCCGTTGGTGCCCACCAGGATGGGCACGTCGCCGATGAGCGCCTCCGGCTCGGGGAACACCGAGCCATACAGTGCATTGAAGCGCCGGGCGATCTCGCGCGTGATTTCCACGTGGGCCTGGTTTTCCTTGCCTACGGGCACCAGCTCGGCGCGTGGCAGCAGGATGTCCACCGCCTGCAGCACCGGGTAACCCAGCAGGCCGAACGACATAGTGTCCTGGTGTGCGTCGCGGGCCATATCCTTGAGCGACGGCAGCCGTTCCAGGCGCGGTACGGTCACCAGCATTTCCAGGATCAGGTTCAGCTCGTACGTTTCGGGGATGGCGGATTGTACGAAGATCGTGCTGACCTGCGGGTCGATGCCGACGGCCAGGTAGTCGATGACAATCTCGCGTATGAAGCTGGGAATTTCTTTGATGCGGTCGCGCTCGGGCCGCGTGGTCAGGGTGTGCAGGTCGGCGATGATGAAAAATGAGTCATATTGGTGCTGCAGCTTGACGCGGTTCACCAGGCTGCCCACGTAGTGGCCCAGGTGCAGCCGGCCGGTGGGCCGGTCGCCGGTGAGGATGCGAGGTTTGCGAGTATTCATGCGATGGCTCCCACGGTCGCTGCGCAACAGCGAGCAGCGGCTGATAAACAAAATCCCCACTTGTCCAAAGGGACGAGAGGGGACTCCCGTGGTGCCACCCAGGTTAGGCCACGCCTTCCCATGCAACAAAAAAACCTGCCGGTGATTGCGACAGGTTTCGGAAGGCCAGCCTCACTTTGCGGGTACGCTCAGCGCTCGCGCGCCGATAAATACCCTCTGCCGTGATAACGGTGGCAGTTCCGGCTTGGGCTAGTTGGCTTGTGGCCGTTCGCCCGCGCAACTCGGAGGTCCATTCTGCTTCAGCGCTCGTGCTGGGCTTGCACCGACTACCGCCCGGCTCTCTGGTCGCCGCTTTGAAGCGTACTCGTCCTCTTCAGCGTCGTTCGTTATGAGATTGGAGCTAGTTATAACACTGGTCAGCCTGCAAAGTCAATACCCGAAAAAGTAGCCGCCGCGGTCAGCGACCGCGGCGGCTACTTTTTCGGCTTTATTTCACTAATTCTTCGATCATCTCGCGCGTCAGCCGCGCTTCCAAGTGCTTGGGGCCGCTGGCATCCGCCGTCAGATAAGGCAGCGATACGTCAAACGTGTCATGGCTTTTCAGCTCGACCACGGCTTTCTGCGCGGCTTCCACAATCCGCTGGTAAGCCAGCCGGTCGTCGGCCACGCGGATGCCGGTCTGTTCAAAGGCCTGGCTCAGCAGCCAGCTAATGACGGCCCGCACCTCCCGATCAGAGACCGGCGCCGCCGTCAAACCGCTCGACTTTTTGGCCAGGCTGGGCGGGGCAGGCGGGGGGAACACCCCCTGCCGACGGCGCCAATACATGCCGGCCGCGTAGGCCACAACGACCACCAAAAACACCAGGACGACGAGTACCGGTAATTCAAGCATTGATCTACCTCAGCGCGTCTCGCCTCTCGACCGCCAGGACCCGAGTCGTCGTGGTGGTTAACTGTCTATCCATAATCAGTGTAGGCAAATAAGCCAATTTGGTCAATTGCGAGCTTTTGCCCGAAAACAAATGAATCCCGGCCGCCGCATCAGCCGCTCATATTCGCGCGGCTCCAGCACGCGAAATTCGGGCTGCGGCTGCGGCTCCAGCAGCCGCTCCAGCTCGAACCCGCCCTCCAGCAGCGCGCTCATGATCGCGCTCAGCGGCCGCCGATATTGCGGCAGGATCACCGGCGCCTTCATCTCCGGCCAGTTCCAGCGCCGGTCCACGCTTTCGATGGCGAAATAGTCGCCGCCGTTGGGATGATCATAGAATTGATCAAAGGGATGGTCGACTGAAAACACCAGCCAGCCGCCTGGCCGCAGCAGGCGGTGGAACTCGCCCAGCACCAGCACCCAATCGCGGACGTAATCCAGCACCAGCGCGCTCAACACGCCGTCAAACGTGCCGCTCTCCAGGTCGCTCAGGGGCTGCCCCAGGTCGGCCCGCCGGATCTCCGCCCGTCCGCCCAGCCGCCGGCGCGCCAGCGCCACCATCTTGGGGCTGGAGTCGATCCCCAGCACACTGGCGCCGTGCGCCGCCAGCCAGTCGCAGTAGGCGCCCGGGCCGCAGCCCGCGTCCAGCACGCGCTGGCCGGCCACCGGCGGCAGTAGTGACAGGGTGGCCGGCCGTTCATAATGCGCGTTGTAGGCGCGCGTGTCCACCCGCGCCGCAAAGGCTTCGGCCAGTTGGTCATAATTGCGCGCCAGGTCGGGATTGATGGGCATGCGTCTCCAGTATGCGTCAGGTTTACAAATCGGTCAGTGTTTGTAGGATGTCTTGCCGCGCGCCCGCATCGCTCTCGCGCTCGCGGCAGGCCTCCAGGGCGGCCTGGGCGCTTTGGCCCAGCAGACGACCCAGCGCCCAGGCGGCGTGCCCGCGCACCAGGGGGCTCGGGTCGGCCAACAAATTGGTCAGCAGCGGCGCCAGATCCGTCTGCCGCCCATTGGCGGCGGCCAGGCAGGCGTTGCGCACCAACTGGTCGCGCCCGGCGCGCTCCAGGGCGCTGCCGGCGTAGCGGCTCTCAAATTCCTCCGGTGTCAGCGCTAGCAATTGCGCCAGCGGCGGGGCAGCCCGGTCCAGGTCGATAGGGAAGAAAGCGCTCTCGCGCGTTTGGACTGCAAAACGCTGCCAGGGGCACACGGCCTGGCAGATGTCGCACCCGAACACCCAGTTGCCCATCTGGCCGCGCAGCCCGCGCTCGATCCAGCCGCGATGTTCAATGGTCAGATAGCTGATACAACGGTTGGCGTCCAGCACGTACGGTGCCGGAAAGGCCTGGGTGGGGCAGGCGCCCAGGCAGCGCGTGCAGCGCCCGCACAGCCCTTCGCGCTGCGGCTGGTCGTATTCATCGAACTCCGCCTCGGTCAGCACCTCGCCCAAAAAGAAATCGCTGCCGCGTCGCGGGTGGATCAGCATGGTGTTCTTGCCGGTGAAGCCCAGCCCTGCTTGCTGGGCGTGGCTGCGCTCCAGCAGCGCGCCCGTGTCGACATAGGCCCGGCTGCGCGTGGCCGTGCCGCTTTCGGCTCGCAGCCAGTCGGCCAGCGCTTTCAGCCGCGGTAGCATCAGGCGGTGATAGTCCTGCCCCCAGGCATAAGCGGCAATGCGCCCGCGGCCGGGGTCGTCTAACGCGGCTGGCGGCAGCCGCAGGCTGTGATAGTCCAGCCCGACGATGACCAGCGTGCGCACGCCGGGCAGGATGGCGCGCAGGTCGCGCCGCCGCGCCACGCGATCTGGCCGCTGCATATAGTCCATCTCGGCGTGCTGGCCGGCCTCCAGCCAGCGCAGGTAGGCCAGCAGGTGCGGGGAGGGCGCCGCCGGGGTGAGGCCAACCAGGTTGAAGCCCAGCGCCGCGGCCTGGTCCTTAATCAGTTGGGCGCGCAGCGGGATGCTCAATGCGGCTGGGGGCCTCGAACTCGCTCTCGTGAAACTCGTCCACCTGGTAGGTTTCCACGTCCAGGTGCGCGCGGCGCCAGGCATCCGGCGCGGCGCCGAGCTTGTCGCACAGCAGCGAGAGAAATTCCTCGGGATCGGAGACATTCTGCCACACCTGGGGCAGGAAGGTTGCGCGCTGCCTGCCATGGCGCAGCACTACGCCGTCTACGTGCGGCCGCAGCAGCCGCGGCAGATCATCGGCCGTGGCGTAAGCCAGCGGCGCCGGCTCGCTCAACACCGAAACTTCAATCTCAATCTTGGGCAGCTCGTCGGGCTGCACCGGGATAAAGCGATAGTCGTGCAGGGCGGCCTGCCCGGCGCGCTGCTGCACATCCCGCCACAGCG
>JAYTFQ010000013.1:0-5783 GCA_043734225.1 Anaerolineales bacterium
GCTGAGCTGGCGGCTCTGGCCGATTTGACCGCTGAAGAACGGCCTGCGGTTTTTTTTCAGATTTGGGCCAGCAAAGAGGCTTTCATCAAAGCCACCGGACTGGGCCTGTCCATGCCACTGGAGAGCTTTAGCGTGCCGCTGCCGCCGCCAGCGGCCTCGCAGCCGGTGCCGGTGCAAACTGGCGCCAGCCAGATCTGGGGATTGATACGATTGGCGCCCGGCGCCGGCTATGCCGGGGCCGTGGTGGCCGAGGGGCTGGATTGGGACGTGAGGCTGTGGCAGTTCTAAAGCGGGGCGTTCGAAACTTGCCGACGACAGGCATGTCGCGCGTGTTTTTACGCCCTACGGCAACTGTGCAATGAGCTCGGGCAAGCGCGCCATGTCTGTGAAGGTGGCGGCGCCGGCCTGCGCGAGCATGGCCGCCGGGTTGCGCGCCGCGTAGCCCAGCACCGTCATCCCAGCCGCCACGCCCGCCTGCACGCCAGGCAGGCTGTCTTCCAACACCACGCAGCGCGCCGGCGCCGCGCCCAGGCTGCGCGCCGCGAACAAGAACAGGTCAGGGGCGGGTTTGCCGCGCGCCACTTGGGTGGCGCTGAAGATGCGCCCGGCGAAGCGCGGCAGAAGGCCGGCCAGCTCCAGGCTGAGCTGGATGCGGGCCGGGTCGCTGCCGGAGGCCACGCACGAGGGAATGGTAATTTGGTCTAGCGCGGTCTCGATTCCGGGCACCGGTTTTAGCTCGCGCCGAAAGGCCTCAAAGATCTGCTGCTGCCACCGGTCCAGGAAATTCTCCGGCACCGCGCGCCCAAGGTGCTGCTCCATCCAGGCGACGCTTTCGGCGCGCGAGCGGCCCATGAACTGCTGCTCGGCAGCCTCCGCGCTCATAGGCAGGCCAACTTCCGCCAGCATGCCCATCAGCACGCGCGTGGAGATCGGCTCGCTGTCCACCAGCACGCCGTCCAGGTCGAACAGGATCAGGTCGATCACGGCCGGCGCTGCAGCGTCATCGGCAGGCCAGCGCTGGTGCGCAAGAGGAAACTTACGTTGGGCCGCACCGGATGGCCGGGCGTCAGCCGCAGTTGGTAGCGCTGGGCGATGCTGGCCAGCACCAGTTGGGCCTCGGTCAGCGCGAACTGGTTGCCGATGCACAGGCGCGGCCCGGCGCCGAAGGGCAGATAGGCGAAGGGCGGCCGGTTGGCCGAACGCTCCGGACTGAAGCGGCCTGGGTCGAACTGGTCGGGCTCGGTCCAGAAGCGCGGGTCGTGATGGGCGTTGTAAAACATCAACGTGATACTGGCATTGGCTGGCACGCGGTAGTCGCCGAACGTGTCCTCAGCAATAGACTGGCGATTCACCCCGAAGGCCGGCGGGTAGATCCGCAGGGTTTCCTCAATGACCGCGCGGGTATACGGCAGGTTGGGCAGATCGTTGAGTGTGGGCGCGCGCCCGGCCAGCACCTGGTCCAGTTCAGCCTGCATTTGTGCTTCGGCCGCCGGGTTCTGCGAGAGCAGATAGAAGGCCCAGGTGAGCGTGACCGAGGTGGTCTCGTGCCCAGCGAACATCATCGTCGCCACCTCGTTGCGTAGTTGCTTGTGGGTCATGCCCTGGCCGGTGTCGGCGTCGCGCGCTTCCATTAGCAAGGCCAGCAGGTCATCGCCCGGCTGGCCGCCTTGCCGTCGCTGGCCGATCATATCAAAAATATAGCGGTCCACCGTGCGCATGGCGCGCTTGAACTGGCGATGGGGGCGGGTGGGCACGAACACCGGCGGGGAGATGGGCGTTTGCATGCGGTAATTCATGAAACCGCTCAGGTCGGAAAAGGCCTCGCCCAGCTCGCGCGATTCGCCCAGCAGGTCACGGCTGAACAGGGCGCGCCCGGCCACCTGCAGCGTCAGCGCCATCATCTCCTGATCCACTTCCAACCGCTGCCCGGCGGGCGCCTGATCCCAGCGCTCGATCAGTTTGGCCGATGAGTCGGCCATGATTTCGCCAAAGGTGTTCAGACGCTGGCGATGGAAGGCGGGCTGCATCAGGCGCCGCCGGCTGAGCCAATCGTCGCCATCAGCGGTGAACAGGCTCAGGCCGACGAACTGTTTGACGATGCTGTTGAAGAACGTATTGCGCTTGTAGTTGCGGTTGTTGTCCTGCAGCACCTGCTTGAAGTGGTCGGGGTGGCTAAGCATAAAGGTGTCTACCCCGGCGAAGTGCAGCCGCACGATGTCGCCGTATTGCGGCGCGGTGTTGTGATACAGACCAAGCATATCCTGCTGCAGTTCCGGCAGCACGCCCCAGAAGAAATGGCCTTTGGGGCCGGGCGGCAGAGGCAGCTTGTGCGCGACGGGGGCATTCCCGACGGACATGGATTGTGACATGGCTGAACCTCTCGAATTGCCTGTGTGATAGATTTCACACAAAATCATATCATGATTGGCGGCGCCAGGCAAAACTAAACGGGTATAGGATTGGCGCGAGTGGATTTGACCCAAGCCGCTGGTGAGCGCGGCAGCGGCAATCCGCCCGTGCTACTGATGGAGAGGAATACGCATGCGATTGCTGGCGGATCAGCCAATTGAAAGCATGACCGAGGACGGCCTGGGCCGGGCGCCGTTTGTCGAATCGCTGCGGCGGGCGCTGGAAAGCAGTGAGACCCCGTTCGTGTATGGCCTGTTGGGCGAGTGGGGCAGCGGGCGCACTTCGGCGCTGCGGCTGCTGGAAGCACGCCTGCGCCAAGAACGCGAGGCCGCGACCAGCGCGCTGGTGCCCGTGTGGCTGAATGCCCGGCAATACGAGAATGAGGTCAACCAGATTTATCCTCTGCTGTACGCGCTGCGTCAGGCCTACCAGGGCGACCGGCGCATCACGGCGTTGGCGGGCGCGCGCGGCTTTGGCGGCATGCTGGCGCGCGTGGCAGCCACCAGCGCGCTGGCCGGCAGCGATGCGGCCTTGCGCGGGGCCACGCGCAACCTGGCCGCCGAGGCGCTGCCGCTCAAAGAGCTGCGCGAACAGTTGGAGGCGGTGCGCCAGCAGCCGGAGAACCTGGAAGGGCTGCTGCGCGGCTGGGCGGATACCATCATGCAATTGCGCAGCGGCTTCGAGGCGCTGTTGGGCACGTTTGCCAGCGATCTGGCGCGCGCCGATCCGCGCCTGAAGGTGGAAGACGTGCGCTTCGCGATCCTGATCGACGACCTGGATCGCTGCGCGCCCGAGCACGCCCGCATGCTGCTGGAGAACCTGCGCCAGTTCCTGACCGTGCGCCGGGCCGTGTTTGTGCTGGCTATTAACGCGCCGGCGCTGGCGCAAACACTGGCTGGCGCCGACCGCGCCGGCGCGAACGCTGGCCGGCAATATCTTGAGACTGTGTTGAATGGCAGCCTGCACCTGCCTGAGCCGGCGCTGGAACAGGTGCAGCGCCTTGCGCGCCAGCAGATAGAGCGCGGGCTGGAAGTAGAGAGCGCGGAGCCCGACCAGAAGGCCGTGTTGGAGCGCGGCATTAGCGAGGGCGCGCAGGCATTGGAGGAAGGGCGGGTTGGCAATCCGCGCCAGTTGAAGCGGGTGCTCAACCGTTATGTGATGTTTATCGACCAGCACGCGGCCAACCTGGATCAGTTCTCGCTGGGGAACATCGCGCGGCTGCTGGCGATCGCCGAGACCGAGCCGGGGTTGTTCCAGGCCTTCACAACGAATGCCGAGCGGGCCAGCGCCGATCTGGCGAACCTGGGCGCGCCGGAATTTTCACTGCCGGTGTTTGAAGCAGCGCACGGCGTGAGCGCGCGCGCGCCTTATGCGCGGCTGGCGGCGCGGCGCAGGCTATTTCAATTTGAAGTGAACGCGGACAAGCCGGGTTTACAACAGCAGGTGAACGAGGTGGACGCGCTGGTGCGCTGGTCGTAACTGGGTGTTTTACCCAAAATAAATACGGTGGCCCGACGCCCCAAGGGGTCGGGCCACTGTATTTATTTTGGCTTGTTTGGGCTGACTAGCGCCGCGGCCCACCGCAGTTCGGGCAGTAGGTCTGACCGGCGGTCATGGCCTGGCCGCAGTAGCGGCAGTTGGCCGTCAGGTGCTCGCCGCAATTCGGGCAGTAGGCAAAGCGAGCGTTGGCCGCCTGGCCGCAGCGCGGGCAGGCAATGCTGCTGGCCATGGTCACGGGATTGGCCGCCTGCGGCGCGGGTTGGCCCGCCGGTTGGCCGGCCGGCGGCGTGGCTGGCGCTGTGCCTGGCTGCGGCACAGGATATGGCACCGGGTACGGCTCCGGGCGGTTCATGGTGTTCGACAACACCGAGCCGAAGAACAGCCCAGGGATCAGCCAACCCAGGCCGCCGCCCCAACCCCCACCCCAGCCGCGGCCCCAACCGCCGCCAAAACCGCGATGACCCCAACCGCCCCCGTGTCCAAAACCACCATGTCCATGCATGGGTCTCAGTCCTTTCAGCCCCCTTTGGCGTGCTATGGCCTTAACCTTACGCCCGGCGGGCCGGCGTGCGTGAAATCTGTCTCCCAATAACCTGACGGCTCGGCCCATCAAGACCACCAAGGTGATCAAGGATGTTATGGCCGAATGGGATGCCGTGGCCAGACACCCGTAGGGGTCTGGCCACGGCATCCCATTCGGCCGGCATTCTGCCACAGGCTGAGCCGATAGGAAGTTTTGGCCGAGATGGAACACTTGGCCGGACATTCGCTGGGCAACGACCTCCAATACGGCCGGCATACAGCTACAGGCTGAGTCGATACGCTGTTTTCGCCGAGATGGAACGCTGGGCCCGACACCCGTAGGGGTCTGGCCGCGCTATCCAATTCGGCTCGCATTTGAGCTATCGTAACCCTGTATTTTGGAACCACCCACCTTGTTTTGAAGCGGCGCAAGCGGCGCAAGCGGCGGAATCCGAGGAATGAAGCGGCGGGAGACATAATGTGCCGGTCCGCCGCCAAGGCCAGGCGCGTGTCAGATTGGTGGGAGGTTGGCGGCGGGCGGCGGCAGCTCTTTGAGCCAGACATGCTGCTTATACCCGTCATCGTGCCAATCGACGCCGAGTTGGGGCAGGGCGGCTTCGGCCACAAAGCACATCAGCTCGCGAAAGCCGGCCTGGGAGGCCTGGTCGCGGACGGCGGACAGCAACTGGCGCGACAAGCTGGCGCTGGGGGCCCACAGGTGTACGTCGGCCACGCCGCGCTCGCGGGGGACTTCTTCCAGGCGCAGCAGCGCCGGCACGCCGCGCACCTCCAGCCGGACGTTTACCTGGCGCAGGTCGCGCCACGCCTCAAAACGCGGCTCGGCTTCGGTTTGAATGCGCTCCCACTCCTGGCGGGCGGACTGGTAGCGGCCGACCGGCATGGCCCAGCCGCGAATGGCGGCATAGTCGCCGGGGGTGAAGGGCTGGGCGGTGTATTGGGTGTGGCTGGCGCGGGCCGCCAGCCGCGCGCGGCGCCAGGTTTCCAGGCGCTCCAGGCTGTGTTTGGCGTAGAAGCCGCTGGCTTCGGCATGGCTGACCATGAAGTTCTCACAGCCAGCGGCGCTGGCCCGGGCTTCGAGCGCAGCCATGAGGGCAGAGCCCAGGCCGCGGCCGGCATGGCCGCGCAGGGTGTAGATGACGCTGAGATTGAGGTTGCGGCCAAAGGGGGGCGGCTCAACGCCCAGCCAGGCCTCGGCCATGGCGCGCACTTCGTCGTCGAGCTCGGCCACCAGCGCCAGGCCGGCCTGGTCCGGCGCCAGCAGGCGCGCCAGGTAGGGCGCATAGGTGCGCTCGTCCATCCACGGGCCGCCGTTCAGCCAGCGCTGATAGGGC
>JAYTFQ010000014.1:0-2499 GCA_043734225.1 Anaerolineales bacterium
CGCCCTGGCGCTCCGGCTGCGCATGGCCGCCACGTCCGACTGGAATGCTCTGGCCGTGGACGCCGCGCGCGCCCCAGAGCGCTGGCGGCTGCCCCTGCAATATTTATGGGGCTTGTGGTCTGGCGATCACGCTGCCTTCTTCGCGGCCTTTATGTCGGCCGGCCCCGTAGCCGCTTCCCTGGCGGCCGAATGCCTGGCGGTCAACCTGGCGCCGGATGAGATCCAAGAATACGTGGCTCAGCAAAACTTGCAGTTGCCGGCCGGGCAGTGGCTGGCATTCACCCATGCGCTGGACGAATTGGGCGAGCACGCCACGGCCCGCGCCGTCTTGCGCCCGCTGGCCAAATCCGCCGCCGAGGCCGTCAAGAGCCCCCCGCCCGCCTGGAACCCGCTGCAGCTCAACATCACTGCCGAGTTGGAAAGTTCGCTGCTCGTTGCCGCCAGCGAAGACTACACCGTGGCTCACCCAGTACTGGCGGCGGCCTGGACCCAGTTGCGGCAGTTGCGCGCCATCGTGGCCGGGCACATGGGTCGGTTGGCGCTCAAGAGCGGTGATTTGGTGGTCGCCCAGGCCGGCTATCAGGACGCTTATGCTGAACGGCCCGAAGACCCCGCCTATCGCGCCGGCCTGGCCGATGTGTTGGTCAAGCTCGGCCGGCCGGAAGAGGCCGTTGTGCTCCTAGAAGGCCAGACGGGAGCCCCAGCCCATCTCGTGGCCGCTCAGGCGCATTTGGCCCTCGGCCAGGTCGATCGGGCGCGCGAGGCCCTGACGGCCTTGGAGGCAGCCGGCCAACCCCAGCCGCACACCCTGGCGGCCGCCGCCTATTTGCAGTCTGACCTGGGTAACCCCATCGCCGCGGCGCGCCTGATGAGCCAGGCCGCCGTCGGGGCCGGCGACAACCTCGGCTGGTACCTTACCAGCACGGACTGGTTGCTCGACCGCGCTGAGCCAGAGGCCGCCAAGTCGATGGCCCTGGAGGCTGTGGCCCTAGCGCCGGATTCGGCTGTGGCGCGCGAGACGCTGGGCCGGGCCTTGTTGGCATCGGGCCAGGCCAGCGCCGCCCTATTGCACTTTCAATCCGCTCTGACTTTTGAGCCAGCCCGGCACTCGGCCGCCGCCGGCCTGGCCCGCGCTGCCCTGGCCGCCAACCAACCCGAGCGGGCCGCAGAAGCCGCGCAAGGCTTGCTGGACGCCCTTGCCCGGGCCGACGCGAAGGGGCCGGCCCAAACCCGGCTGGGCGGCGAGGCCCACACCTTGCTGGGCCAGGCCTTGTCTGAGTTGGCGCGCGGCGACGAAGCCTTCGAGCACTTCCAACGCGCCTCGGCCCTGGCGCCGACCGCGCCGGAACCCTGGCGCGCCATGGCCCGCCACTACCTGGCCCACCAGGACTCCGCTCTGGCGCTGGCCACCCTGGAGGCCGGGCGGCAGGCGCTGGCGGTGCAACAATCACCCGAGAGCGCCCCACTCCTGGCCGATCTGGCAGAACGCTATGTGGCCGTTGATCGGCAAGCCGAGGCCATACTGGCGCTGCGTGAGGCCTGCGCCGCCGACACCCACGGGCACAGTCATCATCTGCGCTTGGGAGCCCTGTTGCGCGCCCAAGGCTCGCCCACGGAGGCAGTCGAGGTGCTGCGCCACGCGCTGCACCTTCGCCCAGGCGACGGCAGCACCTTGTATGAGCTGGCGCAGTCATTGGAGAAACTCGGTCGGGTGGACGAGGCCTGGTCCGCCCTACAGCAAACCGCGCTCACGCGGCCGGCAGCGCCTGAGCCTTTCCTCGATCTGGGCCGGCTGACCCTGGCTCAATTGCGCAAGGGAGTGCCCAGCGCTTCCCCGCTGCAAGCCATCGCCGCACTGCGCAGCGCCATTGAGCGCTCGCCCGAAATGGCCGAGGCCCATGGAATGCTGGCCCAGGCCCAACAACTGGCCGGTGACGCGCAGGGCGCCCTGGACAGCTACCAGCATGCCCTGCGCCTGGCCCCCACGCGCACCGATTGGTCCTTGGGGTTTGGGCAAGTGTGTCTGGACTTGCAGCGGCCCGAGATCGCCATCGCCGCGCTCCAGGAAGCATTGGAACATAGCCCCGACCACACGCCAGTGCACCTGGCTCTGGCGCGCGCCCATGCCCGCTGCGGTCTGTGGCGCGAGTCGCAGTTGGCGGCAGAGGCCGCGCGTCGGCTCGACCCAGATGATCCCAAGATCGCGCAATTGGTGGCTGAGGCGGCCGCCGCGCAGGGCAACCATGAAGGCGCGTTGGCGGCCTGGCGCGAGGCTGTCGCGCTCGCACCCTCCGATGTCGGCCTGCAGATCCGTATGGCGCGTTGTCTGCTGGAAGGCGGCAAGAGCAACGAAGCCCGTCAGGTTTTCGCGCAGACCTTAGCCGCGTCGCCTGACTCGGCCGAGGCGCATCTGGCAGCCGGCCAGGCCTATATGACCCTGGGCGAGGTCGACCAGGCGTTTACGGTGCTGTCGCAAGCGGTTGAGCTTGCGCCGCATAC
>JAYTFQ010000015.1:0-2952 GCA_043734225.1 Anaerolineales bacterium
TATCGCGTCCCAACATCGAATTCGCGGGCCTTTTGTCATTTGGGCGCAAAAAATCTGCGGGAAATTGAATAAATTCACAAACTCTCAGGGTGACAGTCCTTCCGCTTTAGCCAGACAGAATACTAGTCGATTAACCCATTTGCCACACAGGGTGGGGGTATCGGTTTTCGTGTGGCAGTGGTGGCAGTAGTGGTTTTTCGGCCAAAAACCGCAAAAAGCAGTGGCAGTGATTCGCAGGTCCTAGTGACGGACATAATGTTGGGCCGACGGGCAGCAACCTGGTTGGTTAACGCCAATGGGGCTGTGGTGAGGCTCAGCGCCGCAGCAGTGGCAGCCAAATCGGGTCATTCTGGTATTCGTCGTAGCCCAGGTCGAAGCCGGGGCCGAAGGGCCGCGCCTGGCCGTCGATGTCGGTGGTGACGCCCAGGTCCAGGCCAACGTCCAGAGCGGGGCTGCCGGGCCGCAAATGATAATTGCCGGCGGCGGGGTTGATGAACAGCGGGTCGCCGCTGAAGGTGTTGTTGCCGCTGCCGACGGCGCCGGTCGTGGCCACGAGATCGCCAAAGAACAAGTTGTAGTCCTGGTCGACCAGGCTCGAGTGCTGTTCCAGCGCGACCGCGTGGTTGGTCAGCAGGCTGTCATGGATTTCCACAATGCCGCTGCCGGCCAGGTAGACGGCGCTGCCGGTGACCGGGTGCGCGGCGGCGATGGTGTCGAACTGAAGCCAGACGTTGCTCGTCGGCGCCAGATAGAGCTGCATGCCGGCCTGAGTGGCGGCCGAGTTATCGGCGAAGAGCGAGTTGGCCACGCGCCCGTAGCCGGCGAAGAGATACAGGCCGCCGCCGCTGCTGGCGGAGTTGGTGAGCAGGACCGAGGCGCTGATGGTCAGCGAGCCGGTGACCGCCACGCCGCCGCCCAGGCCGGCCGCGTGGTTGCTGGTGAGCGTGGCGTGATCGAGGCTGACCCCATACGGCGCAAAGATGCCGCCGCCATCCGCCTGGGACAGGTTATCCATGAATGGGCTGCCGGTGATGTGGGAGGGCTGATAGAGGAACAGCCCGCCGCCAGGGCCGGCCGCGTCGTTCGCCTGGAAGGTGGTGTTGGTGATCCAGGCGAATTCCAGCGAGGCGCCGCCCCCGCCGCCGGCGCCGGCGTGGTTGACGAAAAATATGCTTTGCGATAGCGAGGCGGTCGGGCAAGCGAGCCCGCCGCTGTCGTGCCCGGCGGTATTAGCCCCGAAGGAATCGGCCAGCAGATCGCAGCGGTCGAAAATCACATCAATGCCGCCCCCGCTCAGCAGCGCGCTGTTGCCGACAAAGTAGGTGCCGGTGACCGCCGCGCGCTGCGGCGCGTAGATCCCCCCGCCCGCCCGCGCCTGGTTGTAATAAAACTGACTGCCCTCCACCTGGGCCACGTCGCTGGACAGACCGCCGCCCGCGCCGTTGAGGGTCACGTTGTCGAAAAACCGGCCGTCGAAGAACCAGGTGGTGTGGCTCACCGCCAGGCCGGCGCCATCGGCGTAGGCGGTGTTGGCGGTGAAGATGGCGCTGTCGAGGATGGCCGAGCCGCGCGACAGGGCGCCGCCGCCGCTGCCGGTGAGGGCGGTGTTGCTCAGGAACTGGGTGCCGGTGAGCGTGAGGCTGCTGTCGCTATACAAACCGCCGCCGCTGGCCGCGGTGTCGGAGACAAAACGGCCGTCTTGCAGGGTGATGGTGAATGCGCCCTGGTAGCCGAGATAAGCGCCGCCGCCGGACAGCACCGCGGTGTTGGTGAAGAAATCGACGTCGGTGAGGGCGGCATCGGCCGCCACCACCAGCCCCCCGCCCCCCTTGCCCTGGGCGGCGTTGCCCCGAAACTGAGCGTTGGTGAGAACGCCGGTGTCGTTGAGCAGCGCGCCGCCGCCCCAGCGGGCGCTGGTGTTGCCCAGGAAGAGCGTGCCGGAAATGTTGGCCGGGCCGAAAGACAGCAGGCCGCCGCCGCCGACGCCGATGCTGCGGATGGTATCGATGTGGTTGCTGTCGAACGTCCCGCCGGTCAGCGAGAGCGCCCCTACCACGTTCAGGCCGCCAGCGTTGTAGCCATCCGTGACGGCGTTATGGCCGAACTGCAGGTTGAGGCCGGTAAAGTTGCCCTGCGCGTTTGCGCCGCCGCCCGAGCCAGAGGTAATAACCGTGTTGTACAGGAAGAGGCAATCGACCGCGCTGACATCGCCCAGGCCATCCAGGCCGCCGCCGAAGCCGTGGGTGGCGGTGTTGCCGCCCAGGGTGACAGCGGACAGGCTGATGGACGAGTTGGCGTACAGGCCGCCGCCATTGGCGGCCGAGTTCTGGTTGATGAATAGGCGCGCCAGTGTGGGCTGCGCGCCCGGCGCCAGGTACAGCCCGCCGCCGCTGGCCGCGCCGGCGTTGCCGCCTTCGAGACCCAGATCGCTGATCGCGGTGCCGGCAGTCACCGGCGCCGTCACCGACATGACCCGCTGCGACGGCAAGGCGTGCAGGGTGGTGGTGAACATGCCGGCGCCCACCAGGCTGACGGCGCGGTCGAGGGTGACACTGGTGAAGTAGTCGCCGGCGCTGATGAGGATGGTGCTGTGCAGCGGGACGCCCTCAATGCAGGCTTGCAGGGTGGTGGCGCAGGGCGCGGGGCCGGGGTAGCTGACGGCCGCCGGGGCGCCCAGCGGCCCGGCCCGCGCCGGCGCGGGCGGCTGGAGGGCGGCCAGCAGCCCAGCGGCCAGCGCCAGGCCGGCCAGGACGCTGGCCAGCAGGCCCAGGGCGCGGCGCGCGGCGGGGGCGTACAGGGCCGACTTGACGAGAGAACCCAGGATCTTTTCCATGCGAACCGCGCTGGCAAGTGGATGTTCGGTTGTTGGCCGCTGAATTGGCGGGCGAGAGTGTAGGCTAGGGACTTGAATTGTCAAATGAGGAGGGGAGCGAGAGGGCGAGCGTGGGATTG
>JAYTFQ010000016.1:0-3820 GCA_043734225.1 Anaerolineales bacterium
TATCGCGTCCCAACATCGAATTCGCGGGCCTTTTGTCATTTGGGCGCAAAAAATCTGCGGGAAATTGAATAAATTCACAAACTCTCAGGGTGACAGTACTTCATTTTCTTCGTGACGATGCAAAGGTTGGGGAAAAAAGTGTATTACAGCGCGCCCAGCAGGTCGGCCAGGCGCACGCCCTCCAGGCTGGGGAAGATGACTTCGGCCTGGCCCACGCGCTCGGGCGGGCCGAGGCCCACGCTGCGGAAACCGCCGGCCAGCGCCGCCGCGATGCCGGCGGCGGCATCCTCCAGCACCACGCACTCGGCCGGCGCCAGCTTCAATTGGGCCGCTGCGTGCAGAAACAGATCGGGCGCGGGCTTGGGGTGCGCCACGCTGTTGCCGTCCGAAACCGCATCCAACAGCGGCCGCAGCCCAAGCCGGTCTATTACCTCGGCGGCATTCTTGCTGGCCGAGCCCAGGGCGGATTTGAGGCCGGCGGCGCGGATCTCTTGCAGCAGCTCTCGCGCGCCGGGCAGCAGATCGGCGGGCGAGATGGTCTGGATGGCTTGCAGGTAGTAGCTGTTCTTGCGCGCCAGCATGTCCCGGATTTTGTCTTCGGGATAGGCCCGCTGGCCGAGGATGAGCATCAGCGACTCGCGCCGCGACACGCCGCGCAGGGCCTCATTGGCCTGGCGGTCGAACGGCAGGCCCTCTTCGTCGGCCATCCGCTGCCAGGCGCGATAGTGGAACTCGGCCGTATCGGTCAGCACGCCGTCTAGGTCGAAGATAAAGCCGCGCAGGGGTGGGTGGGTCACGCCGTCAGCTCCACGTGCTGCGGCTGGCCGCGGTAGAAGAACGAGAACTTAAGCCGCTTCCAGTGGCTGGGCAGCCGTGGGTGAACCGTCCAGCCGTCCGCGCCCAGCCGCAGCCCGCCAAAGCCGAACAGCACCGTTTGCCAGGTGCCGGCCGCCGAGGCGCCGTGGATGCCGTCGCCGGCATTGCCGCGCGCGTCGCGCAGGTCGGCGCGCACGGCGCGGATGAAGTGCTCATAGGCTTCGTCCGGCTTGCCCACGTCGCAGGCCATGATGGCCTGGATGGCAGGCCCCAGCGACGAGCCGTAGGTGTGATCGGTGCGGGCGTTGTAGTAGTCGTAGTTGACTTTAACCACGGCGTCGGCAAAGCGGTCGCGCAGCAGATATTGCAGCATGAGCACATCCGGCTGCTTGAGGATCTGGCGCGCGCTGGCGCCTTCGATGCCGAAGACTTCCTGGATGGAACGCGTGCGCGGCTCGAGCGCCGCCAGGTCCACCGGGATGCGCTCGAAGTAGCCCTCGAACTGCTCCAGCACGCCATCGGCGCGCGCCGGCAGATACAGGCGGGCGATCACGTCGCGCCAATGCGCCAGCCGGGCCGGGGTCAGGTCGAGCTGTTCGGTCAGCGCCGCCGCCCGCTCGGGCGCGCGCGCCGCCAGCCAGTCCAGCGTATCCAGCGCGGTTTGCAGGTTCCAGCGCGCCAGGTGGTTGGTGTAGGCGTTGTTGTCCACGTGGTCGTGATACTCATCCGGGCCGATGACGTCGTTGTACTCATAGCGGCCGAGAGCGGCATTCCACTCGGCGCGCGAGGCCCAGAAGCGGGCGGTGTCCAGCACCAGCTCGGCGCCCTCGGCGGCAAACCAGGCGTCGTCGGCGGTCACGCGCCAATACTGGTGGGCGGCATAAGCGATGTCGGCCGAGATGTGGATTTCGATGTCGCCGGTCCAGATGCGCA
Source organism: Anaerolineales bacterium (assembly GCA_043734225.1). Lineage (GTDB taxonomy): Bacteria > Chloroflexota > Anaerolineae > Anaerolineales > UBA6663 > JAYTFQ01. Next base: position 1,750 of record JAYTFQ010000016.1, read on the forward strand.
CCAGTTGGGTGCGGTCGTCAAAGCGCGGCACCCAGGTGGGCGTCACTTCTTCGCCGGTGTCGGCGCTTTCCCAGGGGAACTGAGCGCCTTCAAAGCCGTTGGCTTTGGCCTTGGCCCTGGCGCCAGGCAGCAGCCGGTAGCGATAGTGCAGCAAGTTGCGGGCGATGTGCGGCGCGGTGTAGGTGAACAGCGGCAGCATGAAAATTTCGGTGTCCCAGAAGGCGTGGCCGCGGTAGCCGAAGCCTGAGAGCGTCTTGGCGCCGATGTTCACCCGGTCGTCGTGGCGCGGCGCGGCGATGAGCATCTGAAACAGGTTGAAGCGCAGCGCGATCTGGGCCTCTTCGTCGCCGTCGATCTCGACGTCGGTGCGCGCCCACTCGGCCTGCCAGGCCTGCTGGTTTTCGGCCAGCGCCTCGTCCCAGCCGCAAGCGCCGGCGGCCTCGGCCAGCGCGGCGGGCTGGACCTCGGCGGCCGGCACGTCGCGCGAGGTGAACACTGTGACAAGTTTGTCGAGCACGATTTCCTGGCCGGCATGCCCGTCCAGCCGCAGCACCAGGGTCGGGGCGCCGTCGGCGTCCCAATACTCCAGCCCGGCCGGCGCCGCGCCCGCCAGCCACAGCCGCATGGCGCTGGCCAGATGGATGCCGGATTGGTGGGTGCGGCTGTGCAGCCAGGCGGTGCCGTCCGCCGCCCGGCCCTGGTCGAGCGTGTCCCAATGCAGCAGGTTTTCGTTGTGGGTGTGGCCGTTGAGCGCCGCACGCAGCTCAATGGGGCCGTCGGCGGCGGGCACGAGCCGCAGCCGCAGCCGCAATTGGTGCGGGTGGGCGAGCGAGGTGAAGCGCTCGAAGCGCAGATCGGCCCGGCGTCCCTGGGGCGAGACCCAGCTCAGGGCGCGCGTCAGCAGGCCGGTGCGCAGATCCAGGCGGCGGGCATAGTTTTCCACCTGGCCCTGGTTCAGCGCGAAGCGTTCGCCGGCCAGGCGCACGCTCAGCGGCAGCCAATCGGGCGCGTTGGCCAGTTCGGTGACGACGATGGGGGCCGCGTCGAACACGCCGTGAATAAAGGTGGCGCGTTTTTCGTCGGGCAAGCCCTCCTCAAACGCGCCGCGGGTGGAGAGGTAACCATTGCCAATGGTGAAGATGGTTTCCTGGTGATGCTGGGCTTGGGGATCGAAAAAATTCTCTGAAATGGTCCACATGGAAAATGCCAGTACTGGATGATTATTAGTATTTAGAGCGACATAGGGTCAAATAAGTGGTTCGTGGTGCGTGGTGCGTATCACGCGTCACGCACCACGTACCACGCACCACGCACCACGGCTTGCCAATCACGCCGCGAGCACATAATTCAGCAACTCATCGAGTCCGATCGTGGCCAGTCCGATGACGTGATCGGCGCCGGCGTAGTAGACATAGACCTGCCCGGCGACCACCGGGTTGGCGCACGAGAAGACCACGTTGGGCACATCGCCGCGCAGCTCCCACAGTTCTTCAGGTTCGAAGATCGGGTCGGTGGCCCGGTGCAGCACCCGGCTGGGGTCGTCGCGGTCCAGCAGACAGACACCAAAACGGTAGACGTGCGCCTGGTCGTAGCCGTGATACAGCATCAGCCAGCCGGCCTCGGTTTCAATGGGCACGCCGTTGCTGCCCACCCGGTTGTTGTCCCAGGCGCTCTCGGGGCGCGGTCCAAAGATCGGGCGCATGCGTTCGGCCGGCCAGTGGATCAGGTCGTCGCTTTCGGCCAGCCACACTTGCGGCGGGCGGCGGTGCAGCGCCACATAGCGGCCGTTGATGCGGCGCGGAAAGAGCAGGTGGTCCTTGTTGTCCTCGCCGACCACCAGCGGGCCGAGCCGTTCCCATTCCAGCAGGTTCGAGCTGCGGGCAAACATGGGGGTGATATTGAAACCGGCCACGTTGGAGGCGCCGTAGGCGGTGTAGGCCATGACAAAGCCGCCGTCAATAAAAGTGATCCGCGGGTCTTCCACGCCGCGCGCTTCCAGCTCGCCTTGCGGCGACAGCACCGGCTGGCGCAGCCGGTTCCAATGCACGCCGTCGCTGCTGACCGCGTAGCC
>JAYTFQ010000017.1:0-7820 GCA_043734225.1 Anaerolineales bacterium
TGGTTGTCAGTCATGCCTTCTAGTGGCGCAGCAGCAGCCATGCCAACACGCCAGCCACCAAGGCCCATAGGATAGCGCCTTCCCCCTCCAGGATTGCCCCCAGGCTATCCACCACGGCGCCCAAGGAACGAATCAGGCCCCACACGCCCTGGTAGAGCCAGCGCAGTTGGCCCAGGGCCACCAACCAATAACCCGCGGCGTCTCCAGCGCGGGCCCGGATCGAGGTGTCAAGGCGCCACAGCAGTCCCCCGCCGGCCGCTGACATTGCCACCAGCACCACCGCCGCAACGCTGCCAAACCCCGAAAAACCGAACAAACCCAGGCCCTGCAACAGGACAATCGGGCCGGCGAACGTGCTGAATAGCGCCATCAGCACCAACAAGATTGCCGGCAGGCTCAGGCCGCCAAAATAGGCCGCCAGCAGCGCTGGTTCCACCTCTAACGGCTGGCCCGGCCAGAAAACGGCATACAGTAGGCCAGCCACCAGGATGGCTTGCGAAGCCAGCAGCACCAGCAGCGCCAGCCACCCCAAACCGCCCGTTGCCAGCAAATTGGCGTACAACTGCCCCACCCCCAAAAACCCCAGCGTCAGGGGCGTGCCGGCGACGGCCGCCGCGCCAATCACAGCCCAGGCGCTGGGCCACGAGCGCTGCTCGTCATGTCCATTCGCCAGATAGATGAGCGAGCCGCCAAGCAGTAAAGCCAAAGCCGTCGCGGTCATCGATAGCGCTCCGCTGACGCCGCCCACCAGGCCGGCCAGCAAGGCCACTCCAGATTGCGAGATGACCAGATAAACCACGCCGCGGCGTGGATCGCCGATATTCCACAACTGCAAGGCGCCCACCAGCGCCGCTGCCAGGGCAAGAACCGTTAGCAAGGGGCGCACCGAGGGCGGAAAACCGTATGACGCAATTCGGCTCAAGGTTTCTAGTGCCACGGCGGCGGGGATCAAGCGCAGCAAGGTCCCCAACCCTTGCCGCAGGTTCAGCTCGTTGGGCAAACTCAGATGGAGCGGGAAAAGCCCAAGTCGGAACACTGCCGCCAGCGTAATCAGCACGGTCGATTGAGGTGTCAGGGCGGCGTCGCGCAGCGACAAGGTGGCGCTGGTGCGCGTGATCAGCACCGCGGCGGCGATGGCTAAGAGGGTGCCAAACGAGTTAAACGCCAGGTTGAGCACCGCCTGCGGGCCCACGGTTTCCCGCTCAGCCCGGAAGATCAGCGCCAGGAAATAGACCAGGTCCAGCAAAGCCCAGGCCATCACCCGCGTCAGCAAATTGGCAGAGAAGAAGGAGGTCAGCGCCGCCAGGGTCAGCAGCAACATGATCATGCGCGTGCCCAAGCGGCGCCCGCCCGGCCGCGCCAACCCCGTCACCAAGGCGGCCACGGTCGTCGCCAGAACCGCCAGCGCAAACAGCCAGCCCAGCCCGTCGACGTTGAGTTCCAGGCCGGCGCCAAACAGGTTGGCCGGTCCCCAGGCGGAGAGCGTGGCAGTCAGCGGCAAACCCAGCGCCATCAGCAAGAGCGCGCCGATAGCCAAAAGCGCCGCGCCGACAGACACCAGGCCGGTGTAGGGGAAACTGGGCAGGAGCCCCAGGAGCAAGCCGGCCGCGCCGGCCAGCAAAATCAGCAGCGGCGTGAGGGGTGACAAATCGCCTTTGTGGGGGCTGGGCGGCCCGTTCGTGCCGGATAAGCATCCGGCGGACCCGGTTGGCCGTGAGCCCTGGCCCGCGCGCGAGCGATTCTAACACAGTTGGCAGGCCCGGCCTGCTGCATGCGTGTGTTACAATCGGCTGCGTGGTTGCCACCCCGACGATTGACCCTGCGCTTCAAACCAAAGCCAAAGAGTACGCGCGCATCAGCCGGCAATTGTTCTTTGTCGAGCTAGGCCTGGATGCCGTCTTGATCGTGGCCTGGCTGGCCTTCGGCTGGGCGCTGTGGCTCAAATCGGCGCTGCTGCACCTCACCACCAACGAGTGGCTGTTGGTGCCGCTGTTTGGGGCGCTGTTTTTCCTGTTCTTCCAGGTCATCGAGCTTCCGCTGGCATTTTACTCCGGCTTCACCCTGCCCCACCGCTATGACCAATCGAACCAGACCCTGGCCGGCTGGATTAAGGATCAAGTCCTGTCTCTGGTGTTAGCGGCCGTCATCGGCCTGCCGGTGGTGGAGATTGTCTATTGGCTGCTGCGCGTGACGGGCCCCGCCTGGTGGCTATGGGCCGCAGTTGGCTACGTAGTCTTTGTGGTGCTGATTTCGGGTCTGGCTCCGGTGCTAATCATGCCCTTGTTCAATAAATATGTGCCGCTCGGCCCGGAACACGCCGACCTGATCGACCGCCTCAAGCGCCTGGCCGAGCGCTCCGGCACACGCATCAGCGGGATATTCCGCTTTGATATGAGCCAGCGCACCAAGGGCGCCAATGCCGCGCTGACCGGCATCGGCGGTTCCCGCCGGATTATTCTGGGTGACACGTTACTGGCGGAATTTACGCCGGACGAGGTCGAAAGCGTCATTGCTCACGAGCTCGGCCACCAGGTTCATCATGACATTCCGGTGGGGATCGTCGTCAGCAGCCTGGTTACCCTGGTCGGCCTGTTCATCGTCTCGCTGGAGCTCACCGGGAGCGCTCGGGCCCTGGGCTTCAGCGGCCCGGCCGATGTCGGCGCCCTGCCCTTGTTGGCGCTAGCCTTTGGGGCCTTCGGCCTGCTCACCCTGCCTTTGAATAACGCCTATTCGCGCTGGCGCGAGGTCCGCGCCGACGCTTACGCGCTCGAATCGACCCAGAATCCGCAGGCCTTCTCCGGCGCCATGACGCGCCTGGCGAACCAAAATCTGGCCGACGCCGATCCCCCTGCCTGGGTTGTGTTCCTGATGCACTCTCATCCGCCCATCCGTCAGCGCCTGGCCATGGCCGCCAACTGGAAGCCGCGGGCCGCCTCTCGGGAAAATTCATGAAAGCTTATGCCTGGCTGTTCAATCTGCTGACGGTGCTGGTGCTGGGTCTGACAGCGTTGTTTTGTCTGTGGTCGGGCCTTACCTTTGCCAATCCACAGTTCATACTCAATCCGCTCCAACCGCAAAGCGACGCTTTGCCCGCTGTCCTGCCTAGCCCGGCCCCCTATGCCAGCCCAGTCATCCACCCGACTCTGCCGCCTGTCTGGACCGCCACCACCGCGCCGCGCGCCACCTCCAGCACCACGTCCAGCGCCACGGCTTCGGCCGCGCTGACGGCCACGGCGGCGGACACCGCAACGAGCGCCCCAGCGGACACTACGACGCCCGCCACCGCCACGCCCTTCCCCAGTCCAGTCGGGCCGACCGCCACTTTAGCGCCGACTGATCTGCCGTCGCGCACGCCAACGCTCAAACCGCCCGCGGAGACCGGAACAAGCCGCGCCTACCCCGGCGGCACACCCACCCTGCCCGCCGTCACTGACACACCCGCTTCATATCCGTAGCGATGTCCGCGCCGCCGGTCATCGTCACCCTGATTTCGGATGTGTTTCTCTCCGCGCCAGTTGAAAGTGCAGTTCGCGCCGCCGGCTACAGCCTGGTGCGCATCGAGCGCGGCTCGGACCTGGAACCCGAGAGCGCGCTGGAGCACGGGCGCGTATTCCTGGGCGAGCCGCTCACCGGCCGCGGCGCCCAGTTCATACGCCATATGGCGGAATGGCGGCCGGCGCTCATGCTGGTCGAGTTGAGCAGCACCGCCATCCCCTGGGCCGATTGGATCTCAGCCGCTAAGTCTTCCCCCGCCACGCGCCGCGTCCCGGTGATTGGCTTTGGCCCGCACACCGACCTGGCCTTGCGCGCCCAGGCCCTGCAGGCGGGCTGCGATCTGGTTATCGCCAAAAGCCGGCTGTTGAGCGCCCTGCCCGAGCTGATCGCGCAGCATGCCCGCCAGATTGATTATTCAAGTCAGGAAAACGATTGCCAGGGCAGCTTGTCCGAGCTGGCACTTAAAGGCATCGCCCTGTTTAACCAGGGCGCATACTTCGAGGCGCACGAAGAGTTGGAGCTGGCCTGGAAAACGGAAATCGGCCCCGTGCGCGATCTTTACCAGGGCGTCTTGCAAGTGGCGGTAGCTTATCTGCAAATCACCCGGCGCAACTATCGCGGGGCAATGAAGATGTTCCTCAGGATGCGCCAGTGGCTTGATCCGCTGCCCGATACATGCCGAGGCCTCCACGTGGGCCAGCTTCGGACCGAAGCCTTAGCCGCCCGCGCCGCTATGGAGGCGCTGGGTCCGGAACGTCTGGACGAGTTCGACCTGACGTTGCTCAAGCCGGTTTTAGTGCAGGCGTCATAGCTTGTCACGCGAACCCTGACCGCCCGTCGCCCCGAGCCATACTCTGCCCGCCACGCTCTCATTTGTGGGAGCGCCTTGCAGGCGCAATCTCGCCGGGCGCTGCAACCATCTTGGAAATTGACTCGCACCGTTCTGTTTTCCGCATGGCAAATCCGTAGACCGACCTGCGTCCCCACCAGGCCACCCCCGGAGGGCTATGTGCTGCGCATAGTCTGTGCCAATTCTGCGCTGGGCTCTACTTTATCGGGTCCACACCTACTGGCTATGCGCATTCCGCGCTCGGGCGCACCCACCAGCGCTTTATTTGGCCTTCGGCGGCTCGGTTTCCACCCAGGCGCGTAAGACTTCAGACACGCTCCAGGCCTGGGCGATGCAGCCCACTGCCACAAACGGCGCGTTCCCTTCAAAAATTTCCGACACGCTGCCCAGACCGGCATCGCTCAGATGCTGTTCGAATGGCGCCAGGAATGACCGGGCCGCGGCCCGCGACTCCGCGCTGCCCCCGTAGACCTGCAGATATGCATCCACAAAGGGCCCAATCAGCCAGCCCCACACGCTGCCCTGATGATACGCGCCATCCCGCTTCTTCTGGTCGCCGCCATATTCGCCGATATAACCGGCGTCAGCGGGCGACAAGGACCGCAGCCCAAAGGATGTGAGCAGCGCTCGGGCGCACTCATCTACCACGGACCGCGCCCGCGACCCGCTGATCGGCGCGTTCGGCAGCGAAACCGCCAGCAGTTGGTTCGGTCGCAGGGCGGCGTCATTCCCATCCGGCCCATCGATCACGTCAAACAAATAACCACCGGGCGCATTCCAAAAGCGCTCAAAGCTGGCACTGGCCGTATCCGCCAGCGCGCCATAGTCGCGCACCGCCGGCGACTTCAGCGCGGCGTGCAAGCCGTGCAGCACGCGCAGCGCGTTGATCCACAGCGCGTTGATCTCGACCGGTTTGCCAATGCGCGGGGTGACGACCCAATCGCCGACCTTGGCATCCATCCAGGTGAGCTGGACCCCCGTCTCCCCGGCATACAGCAGGCCGTCGGCCGGGTCCATGTGAATGTTGTAGCGCGTGCCGCGCACATGCCAATCGATGATGTCGTCCAGCGCCGGCAGCAGCTCCCGCGCCAGCGCCTGGTCGCCGCTGGCGGCGGTGTAGCGGTCGATGGCGTGGAAATACCACAGCGTGGCATCGACCGTGTTGTATTCGGGCTGCTGGCCGCTGTCGGGGAAGCGGTTGGGCAGCATGCCCTGGCTGATGAAACGCGCAAAGGTGCGCAGCACTTCAGCGGCCAATTCAAAACGGCGCGTGGTCAGCGTCAGGCCGGGCAGCGCGATCATCGTATCCCGGCCCCAGTCGCCAAACCAGTGGTAGCCAGCAATCACGGTCTGGCCGGCGCCGCGCCGCACCAGGAACTGGTCGGCGGCCAGCACGAGCTGTTGAACCCAGTCCGGCTGGTCGTCCAGGCCGGCCGCCGCCACCAACCCGCGCGCCCGGTCTTGCTCCGACTTTAGTGAAGCGGCCCAGTCCCAATCCGCCTGGGCTTCGGTGGTAGCCACATATGTCCAGGTCTCGCCCGGCTGTAGTGTCACTTGAAACCGCCCCAGCGCATACAAGTCTTCGCTGGCGGGCAGGCCGCGCGCTTGCTCCACCCGGTGATGGATGCCCCAATGCCAGTCGCCCACCGGCGTATATGTCCCGGCGCTGCCCAGCACCCGAAAACCGATCTCGGGCGGGCGCACCAGCGCCCCACCCGGCACCAGCGCCACCCGCGGCTGCCAGCCGCCCCGGGTCTCAACATGGGCGTCACGGTCGGTGGTCATCACCAGGACGTCCAAGTCAGCCGGCAAGTGGGTCCGGCTCAGCCGGTAGGTGACGTAGACCGCGTCATGCCCATGGGGCATCCACACGCGCTTTTCCAGAAGCCCGCCGGCCACGGCAAAGGTCCAGGTGGGCACGCCCCAATCAAGCCGGAATGACTCAATGTGACGATAGCCATGCGGATCGATGGTACCGTCGCCATACTCATTGGCAGACAGCGGAAAGGTTTGCCCGGCCAGCGTGAGCCGATCATTGAGCTTGGAAACCAACACCGTGCGGCCGAGCGGCGGCTGGAGCGCCGGCACAAACAGGCCATGATAGCGGCGCGTGTTGGCGCCGCTGACGGTGCCGCTGGCCCAGCCGCCCAGGCCATTGGTCACCAGCCATTCGCGCCGGCTGGCAGACGCAAAGTCGCCGGTGATCTCGCGGCCGAAGGCTACCATGGGCGGGCCTAAGGCTCGGTAATAATGGCGCGCGCCGGCGCGCCATCGCTGCCGACGATCTTCAGCGGCAGGCAAGTGAAGTCGTGCAGGCCGGGCTCAATGCCGGTCAGGTTCAGCCCTTCCACGATGACCACGCCCGCCTCCAGCAGCGCGCGGTGGGTGGGGGTGCCCTGCTTCCATGGCGCGACCGATAGATAGTCCACGCCGACCAGCGCGATGTGGTGCGCCACCAGCCAGTTGGCGGCATCCACCGCCACGCCGGCAAATTCGGTGTGGAATTCCGTGTCGCCATTGGCCCAATAGGTGGAGTTGTGCGTCTTGATCAGCAGGCGCCGGGTGCCGGCCGGTATCTGGGCCGCCTCCAGATCGGGCGCGGTGACCACTGCCACCGCGGGCAGGTCGATGACCAGCGCCGGGCCGACCAGCACCTCCAGCGACAACGCATCCACCCCAGCGGCGCCGTTGACAAAGTGCAGTGGCGCATCGACATGGGTGCCGGTGTGGACCCCGAGCGAGAGTTTGGACACGTTGGCATGGTCGCCCTTGTCCATGTCTTGCACGCGAGCGATTTCAATGCCGGGGTTGCCAGGCCAGATGGGCAGTGTGGCTGAGATACCGACTGACAAATCGTGGATGCGCATGCGGCCTCCGAAGTGGTGTGAGTGGATTGGCGCGTATTGTACTCCCAACAGCCGGATGTCATCGACTGGCCCGCGGCTTACTTGTTACCCAATCCCCAATGAGTTTCGGCGCCGAGCCTGGCCTATTTAGCCAGTGCCCGTGCAAAATGAATATGCTCGCAGGCGTTAGAGCCATCGGTGCGACTGGCGAAGTAACGGGCCTCCAGGTCAGCCGGGCTCAGGTTCTCGCTCAGCCGCACGCGCACCTGTTCCAAGCGACCCGCCGGGCCAGCCGGAGCGAACCTGGTTATCAGTGGCTCGCCGGCGCAACGAATGGCTGCTTGCACGCGGGCGACGCGGGCGGTGGCGCGCTCGGGGATGAAGGCACCGGGCCCCTATCTCCATTCATGTGGCGGGTGTGGCGGGTGTGGCTTTAAGCTTCGAAAACAGGCAAATGGTGAAAAAAGATGTGGCTTTAAGGCCCAACACATGTGGCTTTAAGTCCACCATAGGGCACAGGCCGCGCACATGGCGCGAGATTGTCCAACCGCCGGCACGGAGGGCGCAGGCAGTCGGCGCGGACACTTCGCGGTTAACAAGGTGATCAAGGATGTTTTAGCCGAATTGGA
>JAYTFQ010000018.1:0-11851 GCA_043734225.1 Anaerolineales bacterium
CCCGAGTAGCGGTAATAAAACTTCTCGGTCAGCTTGTTGCCGGTGACGGTCACCTTGCTGGCATTCACCACGATGACGAAGTCGCCAGTGTCCAGCCCATAGGTGAAGATCGGCTTGTGCTTTCCGCGCAGGACGGTGGCGATCTTGGAGGCCAGCCGGCCCAGGCTTTGGCCCTCGGCGTCGACCACAAACCACTCGCGCTTGATGTCGTCCAGCTTTGTTACGAACGTCTTGTCTACAGCCATTGCGTGCTCCCGCTTGTTAGTAAATCACTTCCATCAGACACAGGCCCTGGGCCGGGGCGATGGGCGGGCACTGGGCCCGGTCACCCGAGGCCAGGATCGCCTGCAACCGCTCCAGCGCCAGCTCGCCGCCCCCCACCCGCCGGAGCGCCCCCACCAGGCTGCGCACCATGCGAAACAGGAAGGCTTCCGCCTGAATATCAAAGGTCAACCACCCGCCCGGCGCCGCCTGCCATTCAGCCAGGCTGAGCGTGCGCACCGTGTTGCCGCCCGCTTTCGCGTCCGGGTCGCTGCCAAACGCCGCAAAATCGTGCCGTCCCAGCAGCAGCCCGCTGCCCGCCTGGAGCAAACCCAGGTCCAGCGCCGGCCACACCTGCCAGGCAAAGCGCGCCGCCAGCGGCGAGCGCACCGGTTGGTTGTAAAGGGTGTAACGATAGCGCCGGCCGCGCGCGTCGAAACGCGGGTGAAACTGGCTGGCGCAAGCTTCCAGGCGCTTGATCGCGATATCCGCCGGCAGATTGGCGTTCAGCGCGCGGGTCAGGGCGTCATCCCCGTGCTGCCAATCAAAGTCAAACGCAATCATCTGCCCGGCGGCGTGCACGCCACTGTCGGTCCGTCCAGCGCCCAACACGGCGCCCCGGGCGCCTGGGGCGCCCGACCAACCAATCCGCCCCAGGGCAATTTCCAGCTCCCCCTGCACTGTCCGCCCGCTGGCCTGCCGTTGAAAACCCAGCAGGTCGGTGCCGTCGTACTCCACGACGGCGCGGTAGCGAGCCATGGCCCGCCTCCGGCGGCAGCCGGTTTACTCCTCGACCATCTCCAGCAGCACCATCTCGGCCGCATCGCCATCGCGGCGGCCCAGCTTGAGGATGCGCATGTAACCGCCGGCGCGCTTCTCGTAGCGCGGCGCGATGGTTTCAAATAGCTTACGAACCATGTCCGGATCGTTCAGGCGGGCAGAGGCCAGCCGATGCGCATTCACCAGGCGCGCCTTGCCAATGGGCGTGTCTTCGGCCTTGGCCTTATTGCCGTGCTTGGCCAGGGTGATCAGCTTCTCCACCGTCGGGCGGATAAACTTGGCCTTGGCCTCAGTGGTCTTGATGCGCTCGTGCTGGATAATCTGCGTGACCATCGTGCGCTCCATCTGCGTGCGCTGGCTGTTGGATCGGCCGAGCTTGCGGCCGGACATTTGGTGTCTCATAACGGATTCTCCACCGGTACAGCCGGCGTTTCAGTCTTAGGCGCCTCGCCACCGTCTTTCAGGTAGCCCTTCTCGCGCAGCTTATCGCGCAGCTCGTCCAGGCTCTTATCGCCGAAGTTGCGGATGGCCAGCATGGTGTCTTCGCCCTTGGCCAGCATGTCCATCACTTCGCCCACCGTGGTGATGCCGGTGCGCTTGAGCGAGTTGAACACGCGCACCGACAGGTCGAGGTGCTCAATCGGGGTTTCGTAGACTTCGCTCGAAACCTTGGGCAAATCCTCGGCCGGGACCACGGCCGCGGCCAGGCTCTCTTCGGTCACACCCGCCACCAGGCGCAGGTGCGACATCAGGATCTGGGCGCTCTGGCGCAGCGCGGCCTCGGGCCGGATGCTGCCGTCGGTCCAAATCTCGATCACCAGCCGGTCGAAGTTTGTGATCTGGCCCACGCGCGCGCGCTGCACATCGAAATTGACGCGCTTGACCGGGCTGTAAATGGCATCCACCGGCACTTCGCCGATGGGCAGCCGGCCGCGCTCTTCGGCCGGCGAATAGCCGCGGCCGCGCGCCACCGACATCTCGATTTCCAGCTTGGCCTTGTCGTTATCCACCGTGAACAGGTACAGGTCCGGGTTGATAATCTCGACTTCGGCCGGGCAAATGATGTCCGCGGCGGTGACAGTGCCTTCGCCGCGCACATCCAGCCGCAGGCGCGATGATTCGCCTTCGTGCAAAATCAACCGCAGCTGCTTGGTCTGCAGCAGCAGCTGGGTCATGTCTTCCTTGACGCCCGGGATATCCGAAAACTCGTGCGGTACGTCGGAAACGCGCAGCGAGGTGACGGCGGCGCCTTCCAGCGACGACAGCAGCACTCGGCGCAGGGCATTGCCCAGCGTGATGCCGTAACCGCTTTCCAGCGGGCTGATGATGAACTTGCCGTAATTGCGCGAGGTTGTCTCGGCTTCAATCTTGGGCAAGACCATGGTATTGGTAAGGGTCATATCCACTTCTTTCACTCGGAACACCCTGAAAAACCGCGCCCGAGGCTAACAAACCGCACACCCGTCCCCACAGCAGCCACGCGGGCTGGTGCCCGCGCGCTGCCCTGACAGCTTTAGCGGGAGTAGTACTCCACGATCAGCTGCTCGTTCAAATTCGCGTCGATCTCTTCGCGCGCCGGCAGGCGCATGACCTTGCCGGACAGGGCGGCCTTGTTGGCGCTCACCCAGTTGGGCGTGTTGCCGCGCGCGCCATCTTCACCCTGGCGCAGGTTTTGGAAGTAGGTGCGCCGCTGCGAGCCGGGGCGCACTTCAATCAGGTCGCCGGGCTCAATCAACAGCGAGGGCACATCGGTGCGCCGGCCGTTGACGTTGAAGTGGCCGTGCGTCACCAGGTTGCGCGCTTGGGCGCGGTTGGCGGCGAAGCCCATGCGATAGACCACGTTATCCAGCCGGCGCTCCAGCATCTGCAGCAGCACCTGACCGGTGACGCCGCGGCTCTTGAGCGCCTGCTTGTAATAGCGATGGAACTGCGCCTCCAGCACGCCGTAAACGCGGCGCGCCTTCTGCTTCTCGCGCAACTGCATCAAATAGTCCGATGAGCGGTTGCGCTTGAACTGGCCTTCCTTGCCGTGCGCGCCCGGCGGGAAGTTGCGCTTTTCAATGGCGCACTTGGGCGACAGACAGCGGGCGCCCTTCAGATACAGTTTTTCACCTTCGCGGCGGCACAGGCGGCAAACCGGCCCAATATATTTCGACATACTGGTATTCCTTCCTACCTAAACGCGGCGCTTCTTGGGCGGGCGGCAGCCGTTGTGCGCCACCGGCGTAACATCGCGGATGGAGCGCACCCGAATGCCCGTGCTCTGAATGGCCCGGATGGCGGCCTCGCGGCCGGGGCCAGGTCCCTTGACGAACAACTCCACCTCGGCCATGCCCAGGTCCATCGCGGCCTTGGCCGCATCCTGGGCCGCCAGGCGGGCGGCATAGGGCGTGCTCTTGCGTGAGCCCTTGAAGCCCGCCGTGCCGGCCGACCCCCAGCTGATGGCATTGCCCTGCTGGTCGGTGACCGTGACGATGGTGTTATTGAACGAGGCGTGAATGTGAATCTGGCCCTGGGCCGGAGCGCGCTTGGTGCGCTTGGCGGCCGTGCGGCGCGTTCCCTTAGCTGTTCGTGCCATTGTCCCTCACTTGCTGTCCGGTGATCACGACTGATTACTTCTTCTTGGCGCCACGGCGGCGGCCACGGCCGGCCACAGTCTTCTTGATGCCCTTGCGGATGCGGGCGTTGGTGCGCGTGCGCTGGCCGCGCACGGGCAAGTTGCGGCGATGGCGCAGCCCGCGATAGCAGCCGATTTCCGTCAGGCGCTTGATGTTGAGCGACACCTCGCGGCGCAGATCGCCTTCGACGGTGTAGTGCTGGCCAATGTAATCGCGCAGCGCGCTGACCTCGGCTTCGGTCAGGTCGCGCACGCGCGTGTTCGGGCTTACCCCGGTGGCGTTCAGAATTTTCACCGAGGTCTTGGGGCCGATGCCAAACAGGTAGGTCAGCCCGGTTTCCACGCGCTTCTCGCGGGGCAGGTCTACGCCTTCAATACGTGCCATAGTGTCTCGCTACTCCTTGCGACCGGGCTTAACCCTGGCGCTGCTTGTGCTTCGGGTTATCACAGATGACATACACTTTGCCCGAGCGCTTGACGATCTTGCACTTGGGGCAACGCTTGCGAATGGATGCCTGGACTTTCATCTCTACCTCCGTAAAGGCCGGCGCTGCCGGCCAAAGCTCTTGATTATATCTGAGAGCCGCTCATTCGTCTAGACCCTAAATTTGGGTCAAGATCTCGGGTTCACCCTCGGTAACGGCCACCGTGTGCTCAAAATGCGCCGTGAGCGAGCCGTCGGCCGACACCACCGTCCACTGGTCTTCCAGCGTCCGCGTTTCCGCGGTGCCCACCAGCACCATCGGCTCCAGGGCAATGGTAATCCCTGGCTGCAGCAGCAAGCCCGTGCCTGGCTTCACGTAGTAAGCCAATTCCGGCGCCTCGTGCATGTGCCGGCCGATGCCGTGGCTGGTGTAGCTGCGCACCATGTACAGGCCATGAAACTCGACATATTCCTGCATGGCCACCGACACGTCGCCGGTGCGCTTGCCCGGCCGCATGAAGGCGATGCCGGCGTACAGCGCCTCTTCGGTCACTTTCAGCAAGCGCTGGGCCTGCTCGGAAATTGCCCCAATGCCGACCGTGATAGCGGCGTCGGCGTAATAGCCCTGGTAAACGGTGCCGCAATCCAGGCTGGCTACATCCCCAGCGCGCAGCACGCGCGGCCCGGGAATGCCATGCACCAGTTCTTCGTTGATCGAAACCGTCACCGTGTTCGGGTACGGGTAAGGCCCGGCATAGCCCTTGAAGGCCGGCACGCCCTTGTTGGCCACGATCACCCGCTCGGCGATGACGTCGAGCTGGCGGGTGGTCACACCGGGTTTGGCGGCCACGCGCATGGCGGCCAGCGCCAGGGCATTGATGCGCCCGGCCTGACGCATCAGGTCCAGCTCACGCGCGCTCTTGCGCTCCACCCCGGACTGCAAGGGCCGCGTGGCCAGGATGGGCCGCTTGACCAGCCGGGTCATGCTTGCAGAGCGCCCTCAACCGCGGACACCATCGCGCTGCTGACCTGCTCGATGGACTGCTCCCCATCAATCTCGCGCAGCAGGCCGCGCTGCGTGTAAAAATCCACTAGCGGCGCCGTCTGCTCGAAGAACACCCGGATGCGCCGCGCCTGCACTTCGGCGGTGTCGTCCGCCCGCTGATAAAGCTCGGTGCCGTCCACGTCGCACACCTTGTCGCGCTTGGGCGGATTGAACAGCATGTGATAGGTATGCTGGCCCGGCCCGCGGCACGTCCAGCGGCCCGACAGTCGCTCCAGCAGCAGATCCTCTGGCACCTTGATATACAGCGCCTGGTTTACCCGGCCGCCAAACTCGGCCAGCAGGCTGTCGAGCGCATCGGCCTGCGGCACCGTGCGCGGGAACCCGTCCAGCATGGCGCCCTTGGCCGCGTCCAGCTGCTGCAGCCGCTCGCGGATCATCGAAATCGTCACATCATCCGGCACCAACTCGCCGCGATCCATGAATTTGCGGGCCATCTGCCCCAGCGGCGTCTCGCGCTTCAGATTGTCGCGGAACAGGTCGCCCGAAGCAATCTGCGGCAGGCCAAACTTCTCCCGCAGCACCTGGGCCTGGGTGCCTTTGCCGGCGCCCGGCCCGCCCATCAGCAGCAAATAAGTCGGCATGGATCAGCGCACGAGCAGCGTGTCGTCATATCCGCGCAGCTTAAGCTCCGCGTCCAGGCCAAAGAAGGTATCGCGCACCACGCCCACCACGATCAGCATACCGGTGCTCAAAATCGAGAAGTTCGTGGCGTTGGGAATGACGTTGCGCACCAAGAACGGGATCACGGCCACAATGCCCAGAAAGACGGCGCCGGGCAGCGTGATGCGCCGCAGCACCTTCATCAGATAGCGCTGGGTGGGCGCGCCCTTGGTCACACCCGGCACCTGCGCCCCCACCCGCTTCAAGTTCTCGCCGTAGTTTTGCTGCGAGAAGACCACATCGGTATAGAAGAAGGTGAAGGCCACCACCATCAGAAAGAACAGCAGCCAGTACCAATCGCTCTGCCCGCCAAACAGGTTTGACACGCCGATGGCGGCGTTCTTGACGGTTACGTTGTCGGAGGCGACAAAGAACTGCGCGATGATCGCCGGGAAAGTCAGGATCGATTGGGCAAAGATCACCGGGATCATGCCGGCCATATTCACCTGCAGCGGCAGGTTGCCGCGCACCGGCATGCTCTGCCGGTTGCCCATGCGCCGGCCGGGGTACATCACCGGCACGTTGCGCCGGCCCTGCTGCACATACACAATGGCAAAGATCGTCAGCACGGCAATCAGCAGGAACAAGATCAGCGAGCGCACCGCGTTCGTCTGGTCAGACAGGATCGTCACCAGGTTCGAGGGGATACGCGCCACGATGCCGGCGAAAATGATCAGCGACAGGCCCTGATTGCGAATGCCATACTCCGAGATCAGCTCGCCCAGCCAGATGGCAAACATGGTGCCGCCGGTCATGGCCACGATCATGGTAATGGTCGGCAGGTTGAAGCCCAGGTTGTTGCCGAACGTCAGTATCGGCAGACCGGTGTTATTCGGCAGCGACAGCATCAGGCGGATCTGGCCAAAAGCGTTCAGGGCCGCCATGGGCACCGCCAGGTAGTAGGTCCAGCGCTCCATAAACTCGCGCCCCTGGCGCGGGTCTTCTTCAGTGATCTTTTGCAGGCGCGGAATGATGGGCACCAGCAATTGCAAAATGATCTGGGCGGTGATGTAGGGATAGACCCCCATCGCCAGCACTGAGAACGTCGAAACCGTGCCGCCCGACAGCAAGTCGAGCAGGTTCACCAGGGTGCCGGCGCCGCCGGCGGCGCCGCCGGCCAGAATCTGGCTGACGGCGGTGCGGTTGACGCCCGGCACCGGCACGTGCGAGGCCAGCCGATAGATCAGCAGCAGCAACAGCGTGATGAGCAGCCGGTTACGAATGTCGCCGGCGGTCCACAGAAAACGCCAGGCCGAGCGCTTCATTGACACCACTCCTTGCCAAACATAACGTCGTTTATTCCAGGATCTCGACTTTGCCGCCGGCCGCTTCCACCTTGGCCACCGCCGACTTGCTGGCGCGGTGCACCTTGATGGTCAGGGCCTGCTTGATTTCGCCGCCGCCCAGCAGGACGACCGGCCGTTCGTTGCCGCCGCGCAGCAGGCCGGCCTCAGCTAACAGCTCGGGCGTCACTTCCGTGCCCGCGGCGAAATCGCCCAGCTTGTCCAGGTTCACCTCGGCGAATTCAATCCGCCGGATGTTGGTAAAGCCGCGCTTGAAGGGCAAGCTGCGATACAGCGGCAGCTGCCCGCCTTGCCGGGCCAGCTTGCCGCCCTTGCCGCGCCGGGCGCCTTCGCCCTTGGTGCCGCGGCCGGCCGTCTTGCCTTGCCCGGCCGAAATGCCGCGGCCGACGCGCTTCTTGTTCTTCGTTTTCCCCGGATTGGGGGCCAGATCGTGTAATTGCATTAGATCACTTCTACTTTCACCATGTGCGCGACCTTAGCCAGCATGCCGCGCAGTTGGGGCGTATCCACCTGCTCCACCGTCTGGTGCATGCGGTGCAGGCCCAGCGCGCGCACGGTGAGTTTGTGGCGGAAGGTGTTGCCCAGCGGGCTGCGCACCAGGGTAATGCGCACGGTCTTCTTCGGCTTGTCGGCGAGCGGTGCGTCAGGCTTGTGGCTGTCCATTCTTCTTCCGATTCCAGAAAGGCGTCACTTCGCGCAGATCTTTGTCGCGGCGCCGGGCTTCTAGCTCAGGGCTCTTCAGCTCTTGCAGGGCGGTCAGCGTGGCATACACCACGTTGAGCACATTCGCGCTGCCGAGCGATTTGGTCAGGATATCGCGCACGCCCACGGCTTCCAGCACCGCGCGCACGCCGCCGCCGGCAATGACGCCGGTGCCGGGCGAGGCTGGCTTGAGCAGCACCAGCGCCCCAGCATGCCGGGCGGTCACTTCGTGCGGGATGGTCGAGCCGGACAGGTTCACGCGCTTGAGGTTGGTGCGGGCGCGGTCAGTCGCTTTGCGGATGGCATCCGGCACCACGCGGCTCTTGCCGACGCCGATGCCCACGCGTCCCTTATTGTCGCCGACCACCACCACGCAGCGGAAGGCAAAACGCCGGCCGCCCTTGATAACTTTGGCCACGCGTGATATATCGACCACGCGCTCGTCCAATTCCTCGCCGCGCTCTTCGTCGCGCGGGCGATCACGCCGGGGCTGATTGCGATTGTCTCGTCGGGCCATATTAGAACTCCAATCCACCTTCGCGGGCGCCATCGGCCACGGCCTTAACGCGCCCATGGTAGCGATAGCCGCCGCGATCGAAGACCACCAGGCTCAGGCCCTTGGCCTTGGCGCGGGCGGCCACGGCCTGGCCCACCAGCTTGGCCTGCTCGGATTTCTTCTTGCCGGCCATTTGCGACCGGAGCTCCTTATCGATGGTCGAAGCCGACACCAGCGTGGTGCCAGTCGAGTCGTCAATCACCTGGACGTAAATTTGCGCCAGGCTGCGAAAGACGTTCAGGCGCGGCCGCTCGGGTGTGCCGACCACGACCGACCGGACCCGGCGATGCCGGCGCGCGCGCGATTCTTTGCGGTTTGGTGTACTCATGCTTCAGAACTCCCTTAGCTGACCTTGCCAGCTTTGCCAGCCTTGCGGCGCACCCGCTCATCGCTGTAGCGCAGACCCTTGCCCTTGTACGGCTCCGGCGGGCGCCAACTGCGCAGATCGGCGGCCACCTGCCCCACCAGCTCCTTATCAATGCCGGAGATGGTAATGGACTTGGTCTTTTCATCCACCGCGAAACTGATGCCATCCGGCGGATCAACCGGCACCGGGTGCGAATAACCCAGCGCCATGACCAACTGCTTGCCCTTCATCTCGGCCCGATAGCCCACGCCTTCCACCACCAGCGTTTTGGTAAAACCCTGGTTGACGCCCGTGACCATGTTCTGGATCAGGGCGCGCGTGGTGCCATGCAGGGCGCGCACCGAGGGCGCGTCAGAAGGGCGCGACACTTGCAGCTCGGCGCCTTCCATGGCAATGGTGACTGGCGCCACGAAGGTGCGGCTCAGCTCGCCTTTCGGACCCTTGACTTTGACCGTCATACCCTGGACGTCGATCTGCACGCCCTTGGGCACTGCGACGGGTTTTCGGCCTACTCGTGACACTTGAATTCCTCCTGGGCTCCGCGGCCAGCCGGTCCCGCCTTGCGGCGGGCCGGTTGCCCGGCACCCTTCCGGCTAACTTACCAGACCTTGCAGATTACTTCGCCGCCCACGCCCAATTGGCGGGCGCGCGCGCCAGTCATCACGCCCTTGGGGGTCGACAGGATGGCAATGCCCATGCCTGACAGCACCCACGGGATGTCTTTCTTCTGAGCGTAAACCCGGCGGCCGGGCGTCGAGATGCGCTCGATGCCGCTGATAACGGGCCGGCGCTCGCGGCGCGTGCCCACGTACTTCAGCGACAAACGCAGCGTGGGGTGGATCGGCTCTTTTTCCGCCCCTTCGGTCTGCAGGCTGAAATCGTCGATGAAGCCTTCCTGCTTCAGGATTTGGGCAATCGACAGCTTCAGCTTGGAGCTGGGCAGCGAGACAGTGGCGTGCCCGGCCATGTGCGCGTTGCGAATGCGGGTCAACAAGTCGGCGATCGGATCACTATACATGCGCCATTCTCCGTCCGGTTACCACGAACTCTTGACCACGCCCGGGATCTGGCCCGCCAGGGCGCGTTCCCGGAAACAAATGCGGCACAGCTGAAAGCGGCGGATGTAGCCCCGCGGGCGGCCGCACAGCTTGCAGCGGTTACGTACGCGCACGGGGTACTTGCGCTTGGTCTCGCGAGAAATTGCAGACTTTTTCGCCATGTGGATTAGGCGCCTTTCTTTGCGAACGGCATGCCCAGCAATTGCAGCAGCCGGCGGCCCTGCTCATCATTGCGCGCGCTGGTCACCACGGTGATCTCCAGGCCGCGCACCTTGTCAATCTTGTCGTACTCAATTTCCGGGAACACCAGTTGCTCGCGCAGCCCCAGGGTGTAGTTCCCGCGCCCATCAAACGACTCAGACGGCACGCCGCGGAAGTCGCGCACGCGCGGCAGCGCCACGTTCATCAGGCGGTCCATGAAGGCCCACATGCGCTGTCCGCGCAGGGTGACCTTGACGCCAATCGGCTTGCCTTCGCGCAGCTTGAAGTTGGCGATGCTTTTGCGCGCCTTGGCCACGATCGGCTTCTGGCCGGTGATGATGGTCAGATCGCCCACGGCGGCGTCCAGGGCTTTGGAGTCGTTCTGGGTCTCGGAGCCAACGCCCACGTTGACCACGACCTTCTCCAGCCGCGGCACCTGCATCACGTTCAGCAGCTCAAACTCGCGCATCAGCTGATCGCGCACTTCGGATTGATATCGCTCTTGCAGTTTGTACATCGTTTGCGTCTCCTGCGGCGCGGCGCCTAAGCGCCCAGCACGTTCTTGCACTCTGGGCAAACGCGCTGCGGCTTGCCGTCTTCACCACGCTGGCTGCGCACACGCACGCGCTCGCCGCACTTCGGACAGATGAGCATGACATTTGAGACGTTCATCGAGCCCTCAAAGGTTAAGATCTCCGGCGCGGTCTGCCGCCCCTGCGCGCTTTGCCCGCCGCGCTTATGCTTCTTCCTCAAATTCAGCCCCTGCACGATCACCCGGTTCTTGACCGGCAGCACCCGCAGAATTTCGCCGCGCTTGCCCCGGTCTTTCCCGGCGATCACCTCAACGGTGTCGCCTTTTTTGATTTTCATTGCCTGCTCTCCGTCTCCGTCAAATCACTTCCGGCGCTAACGACACGATCTTCATGAAGCCTTTTTCGCGCAGCTCGCGTGCCACCGGGCCGAAGATGCGCGTACCCTTGGGGTTTTCGCCGTCTTCGTCCAGGATGACGGCGGCATTGTCGTCAAAGCGAATGTACGAGCCATCTTCGCGGCGCGACTCTTTCGAGGTGCGCACGATCACGGCTTTGACCACGGCGCTCTTCTTCACCGAGCCCTGCGGCGAGGCAACCTTGACCGTGGCCACCACGATGTCGCCGACGAAGCCATACCGCCGGCGCGAACCGCCCAAAACACGGATGACCAGCAGCTCGCGCGCCCCGGTGTTGTCGGCCACGACCAGCCGCGATTCCTGCTGAATCATGCCGCGCCCCCTTCTGGTTCGGTGACGGCCGCCGCCACCACCGGCTCATCGGCCGGCAGCTCCACGTGATAGCCGCGGTTCAACACCACTTCCACCACCCAGCGCTTGTCCTTGCTGATCGGCCGGCTTTCGACGATCTGCACCGTGTCGCCCATCTGGCAGTTGTGCTCGTCGTGCGCCTTGAAGCGCGTGGCCTTGTGGACCACCTTGCCGTACAGCGGATGGCGGGCGCGGCTTTCCACCTGCACCACCACGGTCTTCATCATCTTGTTGCTGGTCACCTTGCCGACCATGCGGCGGCGATGGGTCTTCATGCTTTCTCTCCTTCGCCGGGGGCGACCATGGCCGCCGCCAGCTCGCGCTCGCGCAGAACGGTCAGCAGGCGGGCCACACTGCGGCGGCTCACCACCAGCCGCGAATAATCCGTCAATTGGCCAGTCTGAAACTGGAAACGCTGGCGAAACAGCTCCTCGCGCGCGTCGTCCACCTTGCCCTCGAGCTCGGAAGTGCTCAGACCACGAACTTCGCTGATTTTCATGACTAAGCGCCCTCCTCGGCCGTGCTCAAATCGTAAGCCGCGACCATCTTGGTCTT
>JAYTFQ010000019.1:0-2960 GCA_043734225.1 Anaerolineales bacterium
CCGCGACCCTTTTACTGAGGGATTAGCCGACCAGATCGCGCAGCGCGCCCTCTAGCTCCGGAAAGTCAAACTTAAAGGCCATCTTCGCCAGCCGGGCCGGCGCCTGGCGCTGGCCGGCGAGCAGGATGGCATCCGCCATCTCGCCGGCGATCAGCCGCAGCGTAAAGGCGGGCGTCGGCATGAACGATGGCCGCTTCATCACCCGGCCCAGGATGTGGAAGAACTCGGCCTCACGGACGGGGTTGGGCGAGCAAATGTTGTAAGGGCCGCTGGCGTTCGGGTCGTCCATCAGCCGGCGGATGGCAGCGATTTGATCGTTCAGGTGAATCCACGGATACCACTGCTTGCCGCTGCCCATCGGCCCGCCCGCGCCCAGGTTGGCAATCATGCGCAGGGGCAGGAAGGCGCCGCCTTTCAGGCTCAGCGGCAGGCCGGTGCGGATGATCACGCGCCGCACACCCAGTGTTTCCACCTCGGCAGTTGACGCTTCCCAATCGACACACACGCCCGCCAGAAAATCGTGTCCGGCCGGGGTGGTCTCGTCGGCCACCTCATCGGCCAGCGGGCCGTAATAGCCCACGGCCGAGGCCTGCACCAGCAGGCTCGGCTTTTGCTTGGCCGCGCGCACCGCCGCCACCACGGCCTGGCCGGCATTCGTCCGGCTGTCGTGCATCGCCGTCTTACGCGCCGCCGTCCAGCGGCCCGCCACCGGGTTGGCGCCGGCAATGCTCTCGCCCGCCAGGTTGACGATCGCGCCCGCGCCGTCGGCCAGCGCCGCCCAGCCCGCGGCCGTGCGGCCATCCCAGCCCGCCGCGCGCACCCCGGGCGGCAGCTTGCCGCCAACCTTGTCCGGGTTTCGGGTCAGCACAATCACTTCGTGGTTATCCGCCGCCAGGCTCTTGGCGAGCGCCGTGCCAATAAAGCCAGTGCCGCCAGTGATGATGATGCGCATGCTGTCCTCCCTGCTGCACTCTGCCCAAGACTGGGTCGTCCGGCCGTACTGCGGCCGGATGACCCAATCTTAAGCCAGCGACTATTTGATCGTGATCATTTGTAAGGGCAATCGATCGCCCCGATTGACTGTATCCAATGTAATCGGTTGTCTAACCTGTGTAAACAGTTCGTATAACCCTATCGTCACCTGATAGCGGCCGGGCGGCAGATCGGCTGGGATGAGCACACCGTGGTTGTCGGCCATTGTCCTGCCCGCGGCCCAGGTGTTGCTGGGCGTCAGGCCGCCGCCGGGCTCGCCGTCCACCTGCGCCACCGGCGGCTGATTGGGATCGGCATACACATGCACAAACACCTTGTAGCGCGCGTCCAGGGCGGCGTCGGTCTGCCAGAAGAGCGTCAGTTGAAGGATGTCACCCGGCGCCAGCGTGGCGGCTGACAGCGTATAGCCCTGTAGGGTGATGTGGTCGCCAAAGCGCGCGCCGGATCGCGCGGCCGGCGTGGCAGCTGAAGCCGCCAGGGCATAGGTGGCCAGCCTCACCTGCCCGTACCAGGTCTCGCCGGCCTTGAAGGCATGCGCGTTCAGCCAGCCCTCGACCACCTGCCCCGGGTCAGCCTGCTGGTCGCCCCAAAACAGCACGAACACCCGCGTGTGATTGGCGGCGATGGCCGCCAGGGCGGCGGTGGTCTCTGCTAGGTCGAGCGGGCGGGCGTGCGGCAGCGGGAACACCTCGGCGCCGGCCCGGTGGTAGAAGGCAAACGTCTCCACCTGGTTAGGGGCAATAGTAATGATGGCATCTCCCGACCGCTGGATGCTTTCCACGTATTGGGCGATCCCGCGGTAGTCGTCACGAGCATAGACCGGGTTGAAATATAGATTATTCAGCGACGTGTACAGCCCGGCGCCAATGGCAATCACCGCCCCCCACCACGCCAGCACCTCCACCAGAAAGACCAGCCGGCGGCCAAAGCGGCGCGCGGCCGAGGCTTCAGCGTCATACGGCGTCACCTGAAACAGGCTCTCCGGCAGGCCGGACAGGCCGTGGCCCATCAGCAAACAGGCCGCCGGCGCCGCCACCACCAGAAACTTGGAGAAGGCATCGGTGAGCAGCCCGAACGCCAGGGTCAGCCCGGCCGGCACCAGCAGCCAGATCAGCGGGGTGATGGTTTGGCCGCGCCGGCGCAGCGCCAATAGCAGCAGGATGGCGGCCCCGACCAGGCCGGCCCCTGCGCTAGCTGTATCGAGCGTGCGCCCAAAGACCAGGTAGCGCCCCAGGTCGGGCAGGGCGGTCAGGAAGGGCGGGTGCTCGGTGGCCGCCGGCCAGGTGGTCAGTTGGCGCACGGCGGTCGGCAGCCACGGCAGGAAGAGCACCAGCGTCGCCGCTTGCAGCCCCGCCCACACGGCCAGGCGGCTGGGGCCAGGGCGCTGCGCGTGGCCGGCTGCTGCCGCGCGGCCATGCGCCATCAGCCCGCCCAGCGCGGCCAGGTTCTCGGACAGGATCACAAAGGCAAAGGCGTAGTGGGTATACAGACCGGCGGCGCTGACCAGGATGTAGGCCACGGCCAGCCGGCGATCCCCATAAGGCGCAGCGGGTGGTCGGCTGGAGCGCAGCCAGAGTGAGAACAGCAAGAACGAGGCGGCCCCCAGCGTGGCCGCCAGGGCGTACATGCGCGCCTCCTGGCTGTAGTAAATCAGGAAGGGGTTGAGCGCGGCCAACAGCGCCGCCAACAGCGCGGCCAACCGGTCGAAATAAACCCGGCCCAGACGGTAGACCAGGGGCACCAGCACCAGGCCGGCCAGTGCGGAAAAACTCCGTAGCGCAAACTCACTGT
This sequence comes from Anaerolineales bacterium, assembly GCA_043734225.1. GTDB lineage: Bacteria > Chloroflexota > Anaerolineae > Anaerolineales > UBA6663 > JAYTFQ01. The sequence continues at coordinate 2,785 of JAYTFQ010000019.1, forward strand.
CTCCGGTCAATCCGTGCCAGGCCTTCAGCAGCAGGTAATAGCCCGGCGGGTGAATGTCAGCTGCCGCCGAGCGCAGGATGGTCGGCACGTCGCGCCCGGCCAGTCCGAGCGAAAGCCCTTCGTCGTTCCAATAGCTCTGCGCTCCCAGCTGATAGAAACGCAGCCAGCCGGCCAGC
>JAYTFQ010000020.1:0-2464 GCA_043734225.1 Anaerolineales bacterium
GGGTCTTTCAGGGATGTCTTGACTAATGCAGCACGGCGCGGACCACTAACGGCGTGATGAACACCTCGACCAGGGCGGCCACCAGCAGCAGCGGCAGCACCAGGGCGAGTGAAATCTTGGCCCAGTCGGCCAGGGCCATGAGCCAGCCTTCGCTGAGGGTTTTGCCGGTGGGCGGGGAGATGACGCTGCCGCCCAGGCGCAGGATGGCGGCGCCTTCCAGCACAGCGGCGGTGATCTCAAAGATGCCGTGCGGCAAGATGAAGGCCACGAAGAACGCCAACGGGCTGAGGCCAATCAGCGTCACCTGGCCGGCAAAATAGCCGGTTAGCGCCAGCGGCAGCATTAGCAGCACCAGACCCAACACGCCAAACGAGAAAACGCCCAGCAGGGTGGCCAGGGCCAGCGCGCGCAGGTTGGTGAAGAAGACCCAGGCAGCGCCGCCGGCCGAGACAAACCCCAACTGGGCCAGATTGCTGTTGAAATTGGCGGCGACCCCGGCCAGGTTGCTGGCAGGGATGGGCAGCCGGTAGATGTCGGCGTATTGATAGCCCAGCAGCACGGCCACCAGCAGCGCGAGGGCGGTGAACAATATGGGCCAGCGCAGCCGGCGCAGCGTGGGCACGATCTCGCCGCGATACCAGGCCGCCCAGCCGCGCCCGCGCCCCACCCCATGAAAGGCATCGGAGAAAGTGCGCCAGCCAACCTTGAAGTTGATCTCGTCAATGTCGCGCCCCAACAACTCCTCGCGATTGAAGAGATGCACGCCCATGCGGATGAGCACCAGCGTGACCAGCGACAGGCCCAGGATGACCCACCACAGCACGTTGTATTGGGCCCAGAACATGATCAGGCTCTCGCCCTGGACGAGCATGGCCATGGGAATGATGATGAAGCTGGCCAGCAAGTTGGCGGCGCGGACCGAGGTGGTCTGCGAGGAGATGACCACTGCCCCGGCGACCATGACCAGGGCCTGGATGCTGGTGAGCGCGATGATCTGGACCAGCAGGATGAAATCCGGATGCCAGCCAATGGTGAGCGCCAGGCCGGTAAGGTAGACGCTGATGCCCAGGTAAGCCGCAAATAGCGGGGGCAGCATGGCGGCCAGCGTCTTGCCGATGTAGAGCTGCGTATCGGTGAGGGGCGAGGACAGCAGCGGTTCCAGGCTGTGGCGCTCTTTTTCGCCGACAAAACTCTCCAAAGCGATGACCAGCGAAACCGAGATGGGAAAGAAGCCGACGATCATGAGCAGGAACGGCACCAGCCGCTGGCCGATGAGCGGCGCGTTGTAGCGTTCCACAAAGGCCACCGCCTGCCCGGCGGTGAAATTCATCAGGAGCGGGAAGAACAGGGTGAGGATGACCACGGGCGCAATGATGCGCCAGTCGCGAATCTGGTCGCGCATCTCGCGCCGGGTGATGATGAGCGCCCCGGACAGGAATTGGCGGGCGCCGGCGAGGTTCATGGACGGGCCAGGGGGGCGTTCAATTGAATGCCCCCACCAGGACGCCGCCGGCCTGCGGCGCGGCGCCCATGACCTGGAGATAAACATCCTCCAGGGTGCGCGGCACTTCGGCCAGGGTGACGACCGGCACCTGGCGCTCCGCCAGGCGCTGTAGCACGCGCGGGTTGAGGGCCTCGGGCTGCTCGGCGCTGTAGCGCAGCCAATCTGGCCCGGCGGCGGTGACCTGCACCAGGTCGCGCAGGCTATCCGCCACGCCATCCAGCGGCTGGGCCACGCGCAGCTCCAGCAGCGCCGGCCCCAGCCACTGGCGCTTGAGCTGGGCGACGGTGCCATTGGCAATGATGCGGCCGGCCTGGATCATGGCGATCTTGTCGGCCAGCAGCTCGGCCTCGGTGAGGTTGTGGGTGCACAGGATGATGGCGCGCTGTTCGGTGCGCAGGACGGCGATGGCATCGCGCACCAGGCGGGCGGACTGCGGGTCCATGGCCGAAGTGGGCTCGTCGAGCAGCAGCACGGGCGGATCGTGCAGCATGGCGCGGATGAGGGCCAGCTTCTGGCGCATGCCTTTGGAGTATTCGCCCAGGCGTTTGCCGGCGGCCTCGCGCATGCCGAAGCGGTCGAGCAGCTCGGCCACGCGGGCGCGGCAGCGGCTGGGCGACAAGCCATACAACTCGCCAAAGAAGCCCAGGTACTCTTCCGAGCGCATACGCATGTACAGGCCATGATTTTCGGTGAGGACGCCCACGCTGCGGCGCACCTGGCCGGGCTCGCGCACCACATCGAAGCCGGCCACGCGCGCCGAGCCGGAGGTGGGCTTGAGGATAGAGGTGAGCATGCGCACGGTGGTGGTCTTGCCAGCGCCATTCGGCCCCAGCAGGGCCATCACTTCCCCGGAGCCGACGTTGAAGCTGACGGAGTCGACCGCTTGAAAAGTCTCGAAGCGCTTGGAAAGGTGGTCGGCGTCAATCATCAAACACGGCGCATTTAAGATTCTGAGGGCGA
>JAYTFQ010000021.1:0-3768 GCA_043734225.1 Anaerolineales bacterium
AGACCGGCCACAACCTCATCGAGTTTGTAGGTCCAGATGCCGTTCTCGTACTGGTTCTCCCAGTCATAGCTGCCGGAGGCAATTGGCGCATGATCCTCGCCAATCAGCACGGCCTTAATACGAGTGGAACCGAACTCGATGCCGAGAACGGTCTTTCCACTCTCAATCGCCATTGGGATCGTGCTGCGATCCATTTTCATGATTGGGCTCTCCCAGGGCTGCCTCAGCGCTCCCAGATGATGGGCCACGGGCCTTACGACAGCCGAAAGTAGGCCTCGTTCCAGCGCAATTCTTTCTTGTATTCCCGCAACCGGGTATCGCGGTCGATGATCAGAAACTCCACGCCGGCCATCTCGGCGAAGTCTTCCAGGTGTTCAACCGTAATGGCCTGGCTAAAACCGGTGTGATGCGCGCCGCCGGACCAGATCCAGGCCGCGGCGGCGGTTTTTAGATCCGGCTCGGGGATCCACAGCGCGCGGGCCACCGGCAGGCGGGGCAGAGGCTGCTGCGGCGGGACCACGTTCACCTGGTTGACAATCAGCCGGAAGCGGCGGCCCAGGTCGACGAGCGACGCGTTGACCGCCGGGCCAGGCGGGGTGTCAAAGACCAGCCGCACCGGGTCGGCTTTGCCGCCAATCCCCAGCGGGTGGATCTCCAGCGATGGCTGCCCGGCCGCGATGGACTCGCAAATCTCCAACATGTGGGCGCCCAGCACCTGCGGCCCGGCCGGGTCGAAATGATAGGTGTAATCTTCCATGAAAGACGTGCCGCCCGGAAGGCCGGCGCTCATCACCTTCATGGCCCGCACCAGCGCCGCCGTTTTCCAATCGCCTTCGCCGCCAAAACCATAGCCATCCGCCATGAGGCGCTGCACGGCCAGGCCCGGCAATTGTTTGAGGCCGTGCAGGTCTTCAAATGTGTCAGTGAAGGCGCCAAAACCGCCCTGCTCCAGGAAATGGCGCAGGCCGATTTCGATCTGAGCGCCTTCGCGCAGCGCTGTGCGCTGCGCGCCGCCCGGCCGCAGCTCCGGCGCCACGGCGTAGCGCTGGTCGTATTCGGCCAGCAGTTGGTCCACCTCGGCGTCGCTGGCCGCCTCCACCAGCCGCGCCAGATCGCCCACGCCGTAGCCGTTGACTGAGTAGCCCAATTGGCGCTGCGCTTCAACTTTATCACCTTCGGTGACGGCCACCTGGCGCATGTTGTCGCCCAGGCGGGCCACCTTGAGCGACTGGGCGTCGTGCCAGGCGCAGGCGGCCCGGGTCCAAACGCCGATGCGCGCCTGGACTTCAGGGTCCTGCCAGTGACCGACGACCACCTTGCGCCGCAGGCCCAGCCGGGCGCCGATGTGGCCGAACTCGCGGTCGCCATGGGCCGATTGATTAAGGTTCATATAGTCCATGTCAATGGACGCCCAGGGAATGTCGCGCTGATATTGGGTATGCAAGTGCAGCAGCGGCTTATCCAGGGCGCTCAGGCCGGCAATCCACATCCTGGCGGGCGAAAACGTGTGCATCCAGGTGATGAGGCCGACGCAGTCGGCGTCGGCATTGGCGGCGCGGCAGACTTCCAGGATGGACTCAGGCGTGGTGACGACCGGCTTGAACTGGATGGTGGTGGGGATGTGCGAGGCCTGGGCCAACCCGTGAACGATAACCTGGGCATCGGCCGCCACCTGCTTGAGTGTTTCCTCACCATACAGGTGTTGGCTGCCGGTCACAAACCAGACAGTGAATTTCCGTAAATCAATCATTCAAATCTCCTGGTGACAATGGCTGACGGCCTGGAACTTGAGCATGCGCAAACGTGGGCCGGTCAGGCAGAGGCTGCCGAGCGCGTGCTTTCACGGACGATTAACTCTGGCTGGAGCAAAGTGACTTTGGCTTCGATCCTGTCGCCAGCCCGAGCCGCGGCAGGGGATTGTTGGATCAAACCATCGAGCCGCTCGACAGCCAGCGCACCCGAGGCGCGCAGGCGCTGGCGCACCGTGGTGAGGGCAGGCCAGAAGTGGGCGGCCTCGGGGATATTGTCGACCCCCACCACCATCAGATCCTCGGGAATGCGGCGCCCGAGCCGGTGCGCGGCGCGCAAGACCCCCAGGGCCATCTGGTCGTTGCCGACAAAGACCGCATCCAGGTTTGGCGATTGGGCCAGCAACTGATAAAGGCTCTGTTCGCCGCTCTTGGCGCTCCAGTCGCCGGCGGCGATCAGCCGCTCATCGGCCGGCAAGCCGTTGGCCGCCAGGGTGGCGCGCCAGCCGGCCAGGCGCTGCTGGGCCTCCCACCAGGTGGGCACGCCGGTGACGATGCCGACGTGTCGCGCGCCGCCCATAAGCAGGTGCTGGGTGGCCAGGCGGCCGATGGCCAGGTTATCGATGGCCACCAGCGGCAGCGAGGAGGGTCCGGTCATGCCGCTGACCAAGACCACAGGCACGGCCAAATCGCGGCCGCGCACATGCGACCAGGACCGGTTGTCGCCGATGTCGGGAATAGACCAGATGATGCCGTCGACCTGGCGAGCGATCAGACTATCCAGCAAGTTATCCACATCATTGGTGGCCGCGTTGGGGAGCAGCCTGAGGAAGATGGAATAACCCATCTCGGCGGCCTGCTGTTCGATGCCGGTGAGCACGCGTGACGGGCCGAAGTAGTCCAGGCCGTAGGCCACCACGCCCAGGGTGTGGCTGCGGCCCTGGATGAGGCCGCGCGCCAGGGCGTTGGGCGCGTAACCAGTTTCATTAATGACCTGCTGAATGCGCTGCCGGGTCTCGGGCGCGACGTCGACCCGATGATTGAGCACACGTGAGACCGTTTGAGTGGAAACGCCGGCCGCTTGCGCCACTTGTTTGATGTTGATGCGGCTGCCGCGTTTCATATCAGGCGGCCGATTGTCGAATTGTTTCCGTTATCGGTAACAATTGTAATATTAGACATTTCACGCCTATTGACTTGGGTATTGCCTTGTGCTATTATCGTTATCGATAACGGAAATAATAACAGAAAAACGGCAACACAACAAGAGGCTATCAGTTGTTACCGATAACGTGATCGATAACAACTGCCCGAGAGTGACCCGCAGTTTAGGCTAGTTCACGTCTTTAGTTCAGGGAGAGGATCGGAAATAACATGAAGAGAAACGCGATGATGTCTGGTTTTGCCTTGCTCCTCAGTCTATCGGTAGTGCTGGGTGCGTGCGCGCCGGCGGCCACCAGCGCGCCAACCAGTGTGCCAGCCACCAGCGCCCCGGCCGCTACCAGCGCCCCGGCCGCCACCACTGCCCCGGCCACAGGCCCGAAAACCGTCGGCATTTCCATGCCCACCAAGACCTCCACTCGCTGGATCTCTGACGGCAACAGCATGGTCAAAGCCTTCGAGGCGCTCGGCTACAAGACCGATTTGCAGTTCGCCGATAACGACATCCAAAACCAGTTGTCCCAGCTCGAAAACATGATCACCAAGGGCGCGAATGTGCTCGTCATCGCCGCCATTGACGGATCCACCATGTCGGATCTGCTGCAAAAGGCGCATGATGCCGGCGTCCTGGTTGTGTCGTATGATCGCCTGATCACCAAGACCCCCAATGTCGATTACTACGCGACCTTCGACAACTTTGGGGTGGGTGTTATTCAGGGCACGCAACTGGTGACGGGTCTCGGCCTGAAAGACGGCAAGAATGGCCCGTTCAACGTCGAGCTGTTCGGCGGCTCGCCCGATGACACCAATGCCGGCTACTTCTATAACGGCGCCATGTCGGTTATCCAGCCTTACATCG
>JAYTFQ010000022.1:0-18452 GCA_043734225.1 Anaerolineales bacterium
CAGGACAAACGTGCTGCCCTTGCCAGGCTCGGAATGAGCCAGGCTCAGCCGGCCGCCGTGCATTTCGGTCAATTGTTTGGCAATCGCCAGGCCCAGGCCCGTGCCCGATTGGGCCAACACCAGGGCATCCTCCCCGCGATAAAACCTATCAAACAGCCGGGCCTGGTCGCCTGGAGCGATACCGATGCCGGTATCAATGACTTCAATGTTAAGCTCGCTGCGGGCCGCGTCATGCCGGGCGCGTATCACGATGTGGCCGCCCGCGTCGGTGTAGTTGAAGGCGTTGTCGGCCAGGTTCATGATGATTTGCGTAATGCGCTCGCGGTCGCCCCAGGCCGGCGGCAGCCCGGACGGCACGTCGGCCTCCAGCGTCATCGGCTTGAGCTGCTTGTCGATGCGGCCCTCCAGGGTGGCCACGACCTCGTGGATCACCTCGACCATGGAGGTTGGGCGCATCACCAGCTGCACCCGGCCGGACTCGATGCGCGAGATGTCCAGCAGGTCGTTCACCAGCAGGCTCAGCCGGTCGGCATTGCTTTTGATGATCTCCAGGAAGCGGGCCTGGTCGGGCGCCAGTTGGCCGGCTGCGCCCAACAGCATCAGGTCGGCATAGCCCTTAATCGACGTCATGGGCGTGCGCAGCTCGTGGCTGACGTTGGTCACAAACTCGCTCTTCAGCCGGTCCACTTCCACTTCGCGCGTAACGTCGCGGATCACCGACACCGAGCCCAGGTATTCTTCGCTGGCAATCACCGGCGCCAGGTGGACGGAGATCACCCGTTGGTTATCGAGTTCCAGCCGCTGCGCCACAAATTCGCCCGGCTGATAGCTGTTGGGGTTTTTGCTCCAACGCTCAATCGCGTGCGACCAGTTGCTGCCCGCCGGACCGTAGATACCCACAAATTCATTCAGCGGCCGGTTGACAACCGCCTGGCGCTCCAGCCCCAGGATGCGCTCGCAGGCGATATTGAACAGAATCACGCTGCCATCGGCATCGGCCACCAGCACGCCGTCGGCGATGCCTTCCAGGATTGCGCGGCTCTTGGTCGCTTCCACTTGCTGGCCGCGCAGCATGCCGCCCAGGCGCTCGGCCTGGTCGCGGATCAGGCGATACAGCTCGGCATTGTTGATGGCGGCGCCCACCTGGTTGGCGGCCGCGCTCACCAGGCCCAACTGATCCTCATTGAAAGCATTCAGCTCGGGGCTGTAGACGATCATCACGCCCAGCACGTCCTCATTGGCCACCAGCGGAACGGCCAGCACGCTGCGATGACGCGTGGGCAGCCCCGGCAGCGGCAGCCAGCGCTCGTCATGCGCCACGTCGCCAATCACCGCGCCCTGGCGGTTTTTCAGCACCCAGCCCACCAGCCCGTCGCCGCGCTTGAAAGGGGCCGGCTCGCCGCCAATGGGCAGCGGGGTGGGGCGCCCCAGCGCGGCGCGATATACCAGCCCGCCCGTTTCCATATCCGCCAGGAAAATCGAGCCCTGGTTGGCTTTGACAGCTTCGGTGACCAACTGCAGCGCGCGGGTGAGCACACGGTCCAGGTCCAGGCTCGACGACAGTTCGGTGGTCACTTGTAACAGGGTGGCCACACGCTCGCGCTCGCGCTGCAGCTCGGCCGTGCGTGCGCTCACGCGCTCTTCCAATTGTTGGGCAAAACGCGCATTCTCCACCGCGCCCGCAATCTGGCCGGCGATGGTCTCGACCAGCGAGACCTCGGCTGGGGTGAATTCGCGCTCTGGTTCATCCGTATCCAGGCCAATCGTGCCGATGACCTCGCCTCGGCTGCGCAGTGGCACGATCATCAAGCATTCGGTGTGGCGCGCCCGCAGCAAATCGTGGATCGGCTCGGTCAGCGGGTGCTTGTAAGCCTCCGGCAGCACCAACGATTGTCCGGTCTCAATCACCAGCAGGGAAGATTGATTGCCCGCCAGTGGAATGGACAACCCGGTGGTGCTTTCGGCGTCGGGGGCAGCGGAATAGTCGGCCATCACCACCAGGGCGCTGCGATCGGCGTTCAATAAGGCAATGCCCGAGTTGCGCACGCCGAAGATTTGCACGATCTCGCGCGCCGTGGCCAGCAGCAGCGCCTGCAAGTCCAGCAGCGAAGTGGCCGCCGTTGTCACGCGGTTGAGCGCTTCCAGCTCCTCGTTGCGCCGCCGGCGCGCCTGCTCCGCCCGCGTGCGCTCGGCTAGCGCGGCCTGGGTCTGGGCGAACAAGCGCGCGTTTTGAATGGCCACGCCGGCGTTGGCGGCGATGGTCGTCAGCAGGCGCTCATCCGCCTCGCCAAACACGCCTTCGCGCTCGGTCGACTGCACGCTCAACACGCCAATCACTTCATCGCCAACGATCATGGGCGCGCCCAGGTACGATTTCATCGGCGCGCCGCCGCTGTGCACCCCGCCCAGGCCAACCGTCACGCGCTCGGCTGCTTCGTTGATCAGCAGCGGCCGGCGGGTGCGAATAACGTGTGAAGTCAGTCCTTGGCCGAAGGGCAGTGGACCAAACGGGCGCGGTTCGTTGTTCTCCACCCAGTAGGGGAACTCGATCTGCTGATTGTCGCGGTCGTACAGGGCCACATAGGCGATGGGCATGCCGAAGACATCTTGCAGTTGGGCGCCCACCAGCGGCACCAGCGCGTCCAGCTCAAGTTGGGTGGCCAGCGCCAGGCTTAGCCGGTTGATGGTGGCCAGCTCGGTCACGCGCGCCTGCGTTTCGGAATACAGCCGGGCGCGCTGCACCGCCACCGCCGCCTGGTTGGCCAGGGTCTGGGCGAGCTCGATCTCGCCTGGCGCGAAGCGCCGGATGCCGCCCGTCTGCTCCAGTTGGATCAGTGCCACCACCTGGTTGCCCAAAATCAGCGGCACAACCAGCAGCGAGCGCACGTTGCGGGCCGCCAGTGCGGCGCGCGCGGCCGGCTGATTGGCGGTCAGGCTGTCGCGGGTGGCGTCTTCGATGGCCAGCGGCGCCAGGCTCTGGCGCACGCGGTCGAGCAGCAGCAGGATTGGGTCGAGGCCGGCGCGCGCTGGGTCGCTGGCGGCCACGCGCGCCAGGCCGTGACCATCGATGGCGACGATCAGCGCCCGATCGACGTTCAACGCCGCGCGCACTTCGGACAGGGTAATGGCGAAAATTTGCTCCTCGTGCAGCGTGCTGCTGAGCTTGGCTGACACGCGGTTGAGCAGGCCCAGGCGCTGCGAGCGCTCGTCTAATTGGCGCGCGCGCTGCTCGCTTTCTTCAAATAAGTGCGCGTTATCCAGCGCGACAGCCACCTGGCTGGCAAAGGCCAGCAGCACCGAGGCGGATTGCGCCGAATAAAAATGCGACTCGATTTTGTCCAGGGCCAGCAGCCCCAGGATCCGTCCCTGGCTCACCAGGGGCGCGCCAAGCCAGGATTGTGTTGGTTGGAACTCCCCAGCGGCAAAGCGCGGGTCCAGGCGCACTTCCGGCACCCGCACCGGCGACTGCGTCGCCAGCATTTCCGCGAATAGCTGGCTGTCGGCGATATCCACGGTCAGTCCCATCCGCTCGGCATCGTTTTCAAAACCGTGGGCGGCGACGATCCGGAGTTGTTCATCCTCACGCCGCCACAAGGTGACGCTGTCGTATGGCACAACCGCCATCAACCCATCTGGCGCCACCACGGCGCTGAGCACGTCTTCGGTGCGCAGGCTGGCAGTGATTTTCTGTGACACCTGCGCCAGGGCCGCCAATTGGGCCGCTCGCTGCTGAATGTCGATTTCCAGCCGGGCGCTCTCCAGGCTGGCCCCCAACTGATTGGCCAGAATGGTGAACAAGTCCAGATCTTGCGGTTCAAACGGGCTGGCCTGCTCTGGCCCGGCGCTGGCGCCCACCAGCAGAGCGCCGGCAGCCAGCTCCTGGCTGATAATCGGCACCGCGATGAACGAGACGATTTCAAGCGCCGCCACAAATGGATCGAGCTCCCACTCCGTCTCGGCCACCTGGCGCACTAGGGTGGGGCGGGCCTCGGCGATGGCGCGCGCCAATGGATTGGCGCCGGCCAGCAGCGGGCCGAGCTGAACGTGCGGTCGGAATTGGCCGGCTGAGCCGGCTAGAGTGAGCTGCCCATCGGCGCCGCGCAGCGCCAGCACGACCATTTCCAGCCCGACCATCTCAGCCAGCAGGGTTTCGGCCACCGGCTGCCACGCTTGGCCGCCGGCAGCCCGATCGGGTCCCCGGCTAAGCGTGGCAGCTTCCACCACCCGGTGCAGCGCCAGCAGTTGGCCCGCGCGGCGCTGCGCGGCGGTGTAGAGCCGGGCGTTCTCAATGGCTTGCGCCGCCTGGTTGGCGAAGATTTCAATAATTTCGATCGTGCCGCGATCGGGCCGCTGCCCATCGCGCGGGCTATCCACTGTCAGCAGGCCAATCGGTTCACGACTGGAGCCGCGCAGCGGCACGAGCAGCATGTCGTCCGGGTGCCAGCTGCCCGGGGCGCCGTCGCTGGCGCTCGTTTGCCTTACCAGCACGGCGTCCAGGCTGTTGGTCAACTGCCCGGCGGTCTCGTGCGGCAAGAAATACGACTGGCTGATGCGAAACTCGTCGCGCAGCAGGCGGGCCACATCTTCCCAGGGCGGCTGCACCCGGCTGATTTCTTGAAAGGTTGCCAGCGGCAGACCTGTGGCGGCCGTCCGCTTGAGGCGCAGGCTCTGCGAATCGACAACGCTGATCAGCACGACGTTGAATCCCACAGCTTCCTGCAGGCCAAAAGCGATGGTCTCCAGGTTGCCGGCCAGCGGCAGGTCTGACCGCACCGCGCGCGAGACTTCAAACAGCTGGGCCAGTTGGTCGGCGCGCCGTCTCAGCAAATCGCCGCGGTGAATTTGATCTTCGAAACGCCGCGCATTTTCCACCGCGATGGCGGTCTGGGCGGCCAGGGCCACGGCCGCTTCCTCGGCTGTTTCGTCCAGTCCGTCCGGTTGGTCGCTGTGCAGTTGCAGCAACCCCACCACCACGCCCTGGGTGAGGATGGGAACAACCAACGCCGCCTGCACGCCGGCATGCGCGGCCAAAGGCGAATCCGGCGCCAGGTTTTGCACCCGCCGCCGCAGGCCTTCGCTTTGAACCACTTCGGCTTCGAGCGCGGTCAGCTTCAGTCCCAGCGTTTCGTCGCCCAGCCGCAGCGCCACCGCGCTTTGAGCCGGCCCGCTGGCGTTCGAGTCAAATAAGACAATGGTGCCGCACGTGGCCCGCGTAGCATACACGGCTTCGTCGTGCACCAATCGCAGAATGCGATCGAGCTGCAGGGTCTGGTTAATTTCGCGGCCAACGCGCGTCAGTGCGGTCAGTTGGTCCACTCGCCGCTGCAGGTTCTGGTCCGTGGCGGCGTACAGCCGCGTGCGTTCAATGGCTACAGCCAGTTGTGAGGCAATGCTATTCAGCAGCTCCAGGTTGCCGCGGGCATAGGCGCGTTCCCGGCGTGTGGCCACCACCATCTCCCCGATGTTGCGCCCGCCGGCTGAAAGCGGCGCCGCCATCACGCTGTTAACTTGGAAGCGTTCCACCAGGTCGTGATAGAAGCCCCGGATACGCCGGTCTGTCTGCGCCCGACCCGAGATGAACGGCCGGCCTGTATTGGCGACGGCGCCGCGGAAAGACGCATCTTCCAGCCGCAGCCGCAAAGTCGCCACCGTTTCCAGCGGACCGCCGAACACAGAGGCGGCCTGGGGCGCCAGTTCAACCCGGTTTTCATCCAGGAGCAGAATCATGCCAAACTCAAACCCCATTAGCCGGGCTGCCACCGGCATAGCCGCGCTCAGCACCGCCTCCAGACCGGATTGGGAAGTGGCGGCAGCCACGGCACGCAAGCCTTCGGCCTCCTCAGCCCGTGCCCGCGATTCGAGCACCAGCCGGGCGTTGTCCAGGATGGCTGCCGCCTGGCCCGCGAAAATCGTCAGCAGTCGCACGTCCTCGCCAGTGAAAGGGGCGCCATTGGTCTTGTCAGCAACCTGGATCAGCGCCTGACGCCGGCCGGCGCTGATAATTGGCACCCACAGCAGGCTGTGCACCCCCGCCGCCCGCGCAAACTCGCGCAAGCCTAACTCGTCAATGCCTTGGTCGTTGGGCGCATCCGCGGATATCCAATGGTCGGCTTTCCCCCAAATCCGCTCGGCGCGCGATCCGGCGCGTATGGACACGCGCAGCACCTCGCCGACGATGTCGGGCAGACCGTAAAATGGCGGCTGGCCCACCAGGGCTTTGGCTTCGGGCTGATAGACCAGGAAGGCGGCCTGCTGTACCCCCATGAAGCGGGCAATATCGCCCGTCAGCCGGCCGAATAACTCGCGCGGATCCGAGGTGGCTTCCAGGGCGCGCATAATGTCGGTCACGCCCGAAAGCTCGGCTACGTGCCGCTGCTGCTCGGCGTATCGCTGCGCGTTGCGGATGGCGCTGCCCGCCTGCTCGGCAATCAGCTTCAGCAAGGCCACACTGTTGGCGTTATACGCGCCCGGTTCGTAGTTGGCCAGCTCCAGCGTGCCGACCAGTTCGCCGCCAGCCAGCAGCGGCACGCCCAAATAGGATTGGAAAGGAAACTCGGTGCCGTACAGCTTAGGCCGCGCGGCGTCAAAGTTCGCCACATTAGCGACCAACAGCGGCTCGCGCTTCTCGGCCAGCCAACCGGAGTAACCCTCCCCGGGCAAATACGAGCCGCCGACCGAGGCCAGGGCCCGCGCGTATTCCTGGTCGCCGGCGTGCTGCGCCGGGCGCAGCACGCGCGTGGCCGGGTCCCAAAAATTGACCTCGGCCAGGTGATAGGGCAAGATGTGGCGCGTCTGCTCTAAAATGGCGCTGCAAACCGCGGCCGGCTCAAGTTGTTCGCCAATGGCGTGATACATGTCCGCCACCAGCCGCACCGCTTCGCCATTGGGCTGGCCGAAGCCGGCCAGCAGCGCGGCTTCCCCGGCCGTGGTGTCGCGCAACACCACCACGAATTGATCGAGCCCGCCGCCGCTCTGGGGAACCATGGTCGAGGTGGCCTGCAGCCGCCGGTCGCCGACACTCAGCGCCGCTTGCCCTTCACCCGCAAACAGACCCAGCAAGCTGTCGGCCGGGTCAGCCTGGCGCAGCAGCCGGCCCAGGCTGGGCAGTTCACCATTCAGGCCAAAGAACTGGCGCGCCTGCGCGTTGGCGAACACCACCCGCCCGCCGCGCTCCGCCACGACCATGCCAGCCTCCGGCGGCGCGCCGCCGGCCATGGAAACTGGCGCGGGCAGGTGTTCGGCCGGGCGCGGTCCGCGCGTCTGGAACCAGCGCAGGGCAAGCGCCAGCAGTCCCAGCAGCGCCAGGCCCACAACCAGGGCCGCGACAGCGGTGGGAAGCTCGGCCACTAGATCCATGCTGGGCCTGTTGCGCTGCCTGGCACTAGACCGCCACGGAGTCTTGCCGGCGGGCCTCGGCGGCCATCTCAGTAATTTCGCGGATGTCTGAGAATTGGTGCGTTTCGGAGCTGACCAGCCCGACAGACATCGCCATCAGCGGCACCTGCACCTCGCTGCCCTCCTGGCTCTTGGCCAGGATATAGCCGCGCTCGCGATCGGTGAAGCTGTAGTGCGTGGCCACCTCGGCATTGAAGCGGGCCTTGAGCCGCTCACGCATGCGCGGCGCGGCCTCGGCCGTGGTGATGACCACGAAATTGTCGCCGCCGGGGTGGCCGATGAAGTCATTCGCCGTCCCCGCTTCATCCACCACCTCACCCACCAGCAGCGAGGTGAAGCGCAGTACCTCGTCGCCGGCAATAAACCCGTACACATCCTTGAAGCGCTCGAAGTGCATCAGCCGGCAGTCCAGCAGCGCCCAGCCCTGCGTGCGGATAATTCGTCGCAGGTGGTCTTCAATCAGCCGGCCGGAGGGCAGTCCGGTGCGCGGATCGGTCTGGCTCTCGCGCTCCTGGCGTGAGATGGCATTGGTCACGCGCAGTTTCAGCTCTTCAATGTCGAACGGCTTGGTAATATAGTCGTCGGCTCCCAATTCCAGGCCGGCGATTTTGTCGCTGCGCTCGTCCTTTTGGGTCAGAAAGATGATCGGGATGTGGCTGGTGCGCGTGGTGGTGCGCAGTTGTTTGCAGACCGCGTAGCCATCCATGTCGGGCAGCATAATATCGAGCACGATCAGGTGCGGCAGGCTCTGGCGCGTCATGGCCAGGGCGTCGTTGCCGCGTGGCGCCACGCTCACCTCGAAGCCCTGGCCGGTGAAATAGATCCGCAGCATATTGGAAATGTCGAAGTCGTCTTCCACGACCAGGATACGGCCCTTGCTCATCCTCGCCTCCCTCTCTCGAACTGAATTTCAAGCTATCGTGACAGTCATTGTCATCAGCGGCGCCTGCGCCATATTTCCGCCGGCGCCGCGCAGCAGCAGGTATCCCTGCTCACGATCCATAAACGAATAGTGCGCCAGAATTTCCTCGTTGAAACGCGTCTGCACATGCTTGGCCAGCGCGGCAGCGTCGGCCGCGCCGGTCAAAATGACAAAGGTGCTGTGTGCCGGGTGACCGATGAAGTCTTCGGCCGTGCCGAATTGGTCAACTTCCTCGCGCAGTAGTTGGCCAATAAATGCCAGCACTTCATCGCCGGCCACGAAACTGTTTTGATCCACAAACGGCTGAAAGGCTTCCAGGCGGCACTCCAGCACGTGCCAGCCCGGCCGCTTGCCGCCCTGGCGCATTTGCTCGTCGAGCCAGGCGCTGGTTGGCAGCTTGCTGCGCGGGTCCACCAAGTTGTCGCGCAGGGAACGCGAGATCAGATTCTGGACACGCAGGCGCAGCTCTTCCAGATCAAACGGCTTGGTGATGTAGTCCTGGGCGCCTGCGCCCAACCCGGCCACACGGTCGGTCACCGAGGCCTTCTCGCTCAGAAACACCACCGGGATGTGGCTGGTGCGCGGCGAGGCGCGCAGTTGATTGCAGACCGCATAGCCGTCAATATCCGGCAGGCCGATGTCCAACAGAATGACGTCCGGCAGTTTTCGCCGGGCGGCGGCCACGCCCTCTTCCCCACGGTCGGCCATCGTAACGTCATAATCGTGGCCCGAAAAATACATGCCCAACAGGCTGCTGGTATCGGGGTCGTCCTCAATCACCAACAGCACCCGCTTGCCCTGGCGCAGACGGCCGGTCATGCTCGGCCTTCGTCCACGCGCCGTTGGCGGGCTTTGGCCCGCACACGCTCGATCTGTTCCGGCGTCACGGCGCGCTCGAAGGAGCGAAAACCGGCCAACCGAAAACCGTGCTTATGGGCCAAAACTTCCATTTCGCGCACCTGTTCGGACGTGATCTCGCGGCCAAGGGTAAAACTCTCATAGCGGCCTTCCATGGCCAGCGCCATAGTCTCCGCCATGCAGGCATACACCCGCCCCGCCGGAAAGCCGAAATCAAAATTGAAGCGCACATCTTCGCCCGGGGCCAGAACCATGCCGCCGTCAATTACCAACACATCCTCGCGCTCCGCCGCCACTCGCGCCGATACGTCCCGCGGGCGGGCCACATCGCATACCACCGCGCCGGGCCGCAAATGCTCCGGCTCAATGACGCTGTCGATGGCGCTGGTCACGGTCAAGATCAAGTCTGCCTCAGCCAATGCACGCATATCAGTCGCAATCTGAACGTCGACCGCTGATTTCGACATAATTCGGTGGCGCAGCGCCTCCAGCGCCCCAGCGCGGCGGCCAATCAGCCACAGCCTGGGCACGTCTGGCGCGATCAGTTCGGCGGCCGCGGCGCCAATTGCCCCTGTTGCACCCACCACCGCCGCCGTCGCGCCGCCCAGGGGGATATCCATGACGTGGGCGGCCTCACGGGTTGCCTGCACCGCCACGGCGACAGTGTACGAGTCGCCGGTCGTTACCGGGATGGATAATTGTCGGGAAATCGTTATGCCGGCATCACCGACCACGGATGTGAAGGCGCCCAGCCCCAGAATCCGGGCGCCCAAACGCTCGGCTAACCGGCCCGTTTGTACTATTTTACGGTACACCGTCTTTTCCGGCAATTCGAGCATCCGGGCCGGAGTCAGCGGGCAAGCCACAAACCATCCCCTAACTTCTCGGCCGGTTGCTGACGAGCGCAGGCCGTCAATTTGGGATATATAGACCGGCGGGAAGAAAGTGCTAAAAAAGTTGATTTGGCCGGCGCTCAAATAGCGCCCCAACCGGGGAAACTTGCGGCTGACATCGCGCTTGGGGTCGATCGGGTGGATGATGAACGCAAATGTGTCCATTGGTAATGGGTAAATTGTAATGGGTAATTGGCAATTGCCAGTTACCAATTACGAATCGCCAATTACCAGGACTCCGCAACTTTCTCGCCCTTCCGCGGATACAGGCGCTTGTGCAGGTAAGCCAGGCGGATCTTGTGGTGATCACTGTCCTCGAAGCTGACGTTTTTGTCGATCACGCGCCGCTCGGCGGTAGCGAACAGGACCACATCCGACTCGATCGTGCGGGCCGGGTAAATGACCATGCCCGAGCCGATGCGGCAGTTGTGGCCCACGCAGCCGCCCAGGACGGGCGAATTGCTCTCGCGCAGCTCCAGATCGGCGTTCATGGCGCGGATGGGCGCCGGCAGCAGGTTGTAGTCGGTCCAGGTGCTGCCGGCGCCAATAAACGTGCGCCGGCCGACCACGCACAGCTGCAGGCAGGTGTTTTGGGCCACCATCGCGTTTTCCATCAGCGTGGTCATAAATAGCGAAGCCCGGAACGGCAAGAAAGCCCCGTCGCCCACCGTGGACAGCAGTAGTTGGCTGCCCTGGGTGATGTTGACATTGTCGCCGATGGTGCAGTTGTCGATGACTACCCCGGCGCCGATGACGCAATTGTCGCCGATGGTGGCCGGCCCGGTAATGACTGCCGACGGGTCGATGGTGCAGTTGCTGCCGATTTTCACCACCTGCGAACAGCGCAGCACCTGTTTGCCTTCCAGCAGCGCTTGCCACAGCACCTGCAGCCGGAACGGTATGCTCTCATTGGCGTGCTTCTCAAAACGCGCGCCGCGCTTGAACAGGCCAAACAACATATCGGCCATCAGGATATGCACCCAGGCGTCGATGGCGATCAGCCCCAGCAGCGGCACCTGATACACCAGGTCGCCATGGTCGGTGGCCATGTAGGTCGGGACATGGTAATAGCCGATCTCGCGGCTTTGAAAGTCGATCACCACCGGCTGGGGGTCGGTCGTCACGCCGGCCGGGAAATACCACAGGTTGCCCAGGTGCAGGTTGCCTTCCTGGGTGAAGCTGGTGGACAGGGGCAAAACATGTTGCGTGAAGGTCCGGTTATCCGCCGCGAAAGCCGCCCGGCCAGGCTTGCCCAGCTTCCGCGCCGCCGTCATGAAGGCGTCGATGTATTCCTGGTCGAAATACAGGTTGTCGCAGTGCACCAGGCACTCCGCCCCGTCGGCCGGCAGTTGGTCAAAGCTGTCGACCTCCACCTCCTGGGTGGCATACGGCGCCAGCGTATCGCGCTGGTGCAGCCACAGGGGTTTATTCTGGATGCGCAGGTCGCGCGCCTCTTCATTGAAGGGATGCACGTGCCGGTGGTCGCGCAGGATGTACTTACGCATTTAGTCCAACGGTTTCTTTTCGATGACGATGGTGCACACCTCGTCGCCGCAGGCCACACAGGTGGTTTCGTACACCTCGAAGTTCTTCCCGCCGCTCACCCAGTACAGAGCCTCTTGCAGAATGCCCACGGCCAGGAAACAGCACGGGGTCTCGCTGTGGCGGCCCCAGCACACCGGGCAGCGCACGTTCTCCCACACAAAACGGTCCTCAGCCTCGCCTAGCCGCACCAGTTGGTCGCTGAACTTGTTGAAAGTCTCGCCAAACACGTCCGCGCCAACTTTCAGCTTCATATGCAGCGGCAGCAGCCGGAAGGCCAGGTCGGCAATGCCCAAAACCGGGCCAAATTCCTTCAGGCCATATTTGAAACAGGCGCGCCCGGCGCGCAGCGCCAGCCCGCGGCCGCCGCGCGGACCATACATCTCATCCAGCGCGCGCATCATGGCGCCTAGCTCGTCAAACGTCACCTGTCGGTCGAAGTTGTTGGGTGGAAAGCTGTTGACCAGATGCTTGAGTTGGGCCAGGTTCAGAACCGCGTTCACTCCGTTGCGGCCCATCACTTCTTCCATCGCCAGCAAGATGATGCGCACCATCTTGTTGGGATAGTAATATGCGGTGACACTGGCTGCCGCGGGCAGGACCATGCTGGCTCCTAGCTGCTCGCGCTCGGCGCGGCGGGCGCTGGGTTGAGGAACGAGCGCACCAGCGCCAGGTAGGCTTCGGGCTCATCCAGCATCGGAAAGTGTCCGGAATGGGGCATCACTTCGATCCGCGCCTGCGGCACCCCGGCCCGCAGCGGCTGGTATTCATGCGGGTTGACAATCACATCCCGGCTGCCATAGATGCCCATCACCGGCACTTTGAGTTCGGGTAGGCGCGGGCGCAGGTCGGTTCGGCGCAGCGAGCGGATGCTGCCAAAGAAGGATTCAACCGTGGTGGCTGACAGATCGCGGGCAACCATATCGTACCAGCGCGGATCGCGCGTGATGGCGGGCGCCGCCAGGCGAATGGCCAGCTTTAGCCCTGGCAAGAACATATGCGCCAGCGACCCCGCCCACGGCTCGCCGGCCACTTTCAAGAAGGGCGACAGCGAGCTGCCCACGATCGGCGAGCCGATGACACACACGCTGGTAATCCGATCCGGGTTGCGCACCGCCGCGCCCAGACCGGCCGTCCCGCCCATCGAGTGGCCTATAATGGGCGCCTGGCCAATGCCCAATACGTCCATGAACTGCCGCACCAGTTCCATGTAGTCGGAGACGGCATACGAGCCGCGTTTCTTGCCCGATTCCCCAAAACCCCAAAAGTCTAGAGCGTAGCAGCGATATTCGCGACTGAGGGCCTCCATGGTCGCCTGCCACACGCCCCAGCTCTCGATCCAGCCATGCAGCAAGATGACCGGCCGGCCCGAGCCGAAGGTCTCGTAGTGGACCATGCCCTGGTCGGTGACGATGGAGCTCATGCCGCGCCGTTGGCCGGGGGAACAAGCGCTAGGATGAGGTTTCCATCTCGGCCAGGATGGAGTAGAGCAGCTCAAGCAGTACTGTCTTGACCTTTTCGCGGTCGGTGGCCACGCACGGGATCAGTTTCACCTCGGGGGCCAGGCGCAGGGCAATCCGCAGGTCGTCAATCGCCCAGGCGTCGTCGTGGTCCTGCTTGTTGGCGGCCACGACGTAAGGCGTGGGGGCATAGGCCTGAAAAGTTTCCAGGATGCTTTTGGCCTCGCGAAAAGTCTCCGGCCGGGTGCTATCCACCATCACCACGAAGCCCAGCATGCCCTCCGACAGGATTTCCCACATGAAGTCGAAGCGTTTTTGGCCCGGGGTTCCAAACAGATACAGCACCAACTCGGCGTCCACGGTGATGCGGCCGAAGTCCATGGCCACCGTGGTGCTCTCTTTTACGCGCTCGGCGTCCGACGAAATTTTGCGCTCGGTAGACACTACGTCGATTTCACTGACTGACTGGATAAACTGCGTCTTGCCCGAGTTGAACGGCCCGGTCACCACCATTTTGACGGTTTGCATGCGCTGTCCTAAGAGCTCACAGTGACCGAATTCGAGCAATGAGCCGGTTGACCAGCCCGCGGTTTTTGACTTTTTCGTCGGTTGTTGGGGGCGTCTGTTTGCGCCCGCCCAGGCCAAACGCAAACGGCGCGGGCCGCGGTGCGCCCTGCGGGCGGATGACTTCCACCAACCCGGCTTGCAGCAGGCCATACACAATCCGCCGGATTTCCAGGTCGTTCAGGCTGTTGGCCTTGGCGATGGCCTTCATCGAGTTCTTGGGATTGATAAACGAAACCACCCGCCATTCCTCCACGCTGAGCTTCATGTCGCGGATGTTGACATTTGGGTGCTCGGTGAACTTCAGGGCCATGTCCAGGCTGGGCAGCTCTTCCGCCAGCCGCTCGGATTGGCGCATACGCCGCGCGCCTTCAATAATGACATTTTCCAGCTCGATGGGGACCGTGATCTTGTCGTCGCTGGGCACGACGTTCTGGTCGAAGTGAAACACGCCTTCGCCCCAGGTGATCAGCCGGTAAACGATGTCGAGCACATGCGCGCGGATGCTGAGCAGGATGTCGGTTTGGCTGACGTAGCCGGCGTTGATCAGCAGCAAGCCCAACTCTTTGTCGCTTGAGCTGGTCGCCCGCTCGTGCAGCACACGCGCCTGGTCGTCGGTCAGCTTGCCGGCCTTGTGTAGTATGCCGGTCAGGTTGCCGTCTTCCTGGCCCAATTGCGCGTGGATCAGCTTGCCGTTCCGAAACGACAGTTGCGCCGCCTGGCCGGTACCCTCAACAAACAGGGTGCCGGTTTTTTTGGCAAGGTTTATGAGATTGAGCAACTGCGTTGTCGAAAAGTCGCGAAGATTGCCCTTAAGTGCCATCCGGACCTTTGTGGCAGGCGCCGTTTGCGATTAGCTGCGCCGCCGATTGCGGGCCAAAACTAGGCCGTGATTATACAGTCGGGCAGAGGGGGCGTCAAACAAAGCGGCTGTTGCTGTGTTAGAATCGCGCCCCGCGACAAAATCTGTCGGCCCAATGACAGTTATTTATCGCGGTTCATGGCTCCGCTGTTCGAGGAGGCAATTTACTTATGTTCAATCAACGCCAGGGGACTTGGCGCCAGGCGCTTGTTGGTGCCGGGATGCTGGCGATACTTCTGGCGGCTTGCGCCGCGCCCACGCCCACCCTGCGTCCGATTTCCGTAACAGTCTATCTTACCGGCACGCCCGGGCCGGCCGCTCCGGCGACACCAACGGCCCTTGGCATCACCACCCAAGGATCACCGGCGCCGCGGGCCACTCCCACCAGTCCGGCCGCGCCTGGCACCACGGCCGCGGTCTATGGACCCGACACCTATCCGCCGGGTGTTAGCCCGCTCACGGGCCAAAAGGTGGACCCCGCTCAGGTAAACCGCATGCCTGTGGCGGTCAAAATATCCAATTTCCCCTTCAACGTCAGGCCTCAGTCCGGCCTGGCCCAGGCCGATTTGGTTTTCGAGCATCCCGCCGAGGCCGGGTTGACCCGCTTTACGGGCGTGTTCTTGCAGAATGACGTGGATAAGATCGGTTCGATCCGCTCCGCCCGTTTTATCGACACGGAAATAGCGCCCATGTTTGCCGCGCTGCTGGTGACTTCCGGGTCCAGTCTGGGCACGATGCAGCATCTGCGCGCCAATCCGTGGTTCCAGGGCGACAATATCTGGCGTCTCGTTTCAGAGGAGACGAATTATGTTTGCCCGCCGCTGTGCCGCGCCAACCCCGACGACACCAACAGCCTCTTCGCCAGCACCAAAGGCCTGCGCGCCGCCACCAGCGCCAAGGCCGGCAGCGCCGCTCGGGCCCAATCCAGTTTCTCCTTTTCAGACGCGGCGCCGGCCGGTGGCTCGGCCGCCAATGACGTCTCCATCGATTTCTCGTCGGCGGCGCATGTCGACTGGCGCTACGCGCCGGACACGCGCCGGTATACCCGCTGGCAGGACAAAGACGCCACCGGCGAGCTGGCGGCGCACACGGACGCGCTGACCAACCAGCCGCTGACGTTTCGGAACGTGGTGGTTTTGTTCGTCAGCCAGGTGAATAACTTCGTGCCAGAGGATTTTCGCGACGGCGGCAATTGCGGACTGGAGATCCAGCTGTGGACCATCGGCCCGGCCAAACTGTTCCGCGACGGCCAGCTCTACGCCGGCCGCTGGCGCCGGGATGACAGCACGGGTTTCAAGCTGCGTCTTGAGCTGGATGACGGCACCAGTTTGCCACTGGCGCCCGGGAATAGCTGGTTCGAGCTGGTGAACCTGACCGCCAACGTCACGATCAGCGGCGCCCGCTATCACGTGACCAACCGCGTGCTCGACACGCGCACCGAATGCCCGGTGCCGCCCACCGCCACACCCACCGAAACGCCCATCGGCTACGTGGCCCCCACCGACACGCCAACACCCACACCGTAGACAGTAACTGGTAATTGGAAACTGGGAACTCGCAATTATCAGTTACCAATTACCAGCCTTACGACTGCCTCATAGTCCATGCCCCGCCCTCGTGCCTGGGCCGCCGCCAACTCAGCCGGCGTCATGCCGGCGCTGCGGTCACACAGCCAGCGGGTGGCCCGGTCGCGTGCTTCCAACCAGGCGCCAGGATGTTCGGCTACCAGCGTCATGATACCCACGGCCTGCTCGCGATCGTCTGGCTCACTCAGGGTGGCCGTCCAACCCAGGATAATATCCAGCGTCATCGCGAATTTGTTCAGATCACGGGCCACTCGCATGGCGCGTGCGAAGGCCGCGCGCGCTGCGGGCACATTGCCGAGCGCGGCATACACATAGCCCAGATTATCCAACACCGGGCACAGCTCATGCGCGCCGCCGGCTTGTTCTTGCATCGCCAGCGCCTCTTGCAGCATCGCCAGTGCGGCGCTCAGGTCATTCGCCAGGTAGCGCACAAATCCGTAGCAGTTGAGCGTGGCGCCCAGGTCGAGGCCCTCGGCGCCGGTTCGGCCCAGGGCCAGGGCTTCCTCCAGATGCACGGTGGCCGCCTCAAATTCCCCCGCTTCGCCCTCAAAATACCCCAGCAGGCGCAGGGCGCCGACCATCTCTGGCCCCGATTCGATGGACCGCGCGATCTCGGCGCTTTCGCGCAGCAGGTAGAGTGCTTCGGCCGGGCTGCCCGCCTCCCGCGCCAGCATCGCGCTGCGTTTCAAGAAATAGGTCAATTCGCGCGGGTCGCCGTGTTGGCGCAGCTCGGCCAGGCTGCGCCGGAGCAGTTGGCGTGACTTTTCATGCTGGCCGAGATAGTAGCAAAACACGCCCTGCCGCCCGCTGGCCATGGCCAGCAAGCGGCGGCTCAGCGCTTGAGCCCCGGCGGCAGCGTTTGGCTGGTTGAGCAAGGCCTCAATCTGGCGCGCCAGGGCGCCGAAGGTATCCGCACCTTCCTGGTACCAGCTTTGCCACAGATAAAACCGAAACAGGCCATCCTGCGACTGGTCAAGCGCTTCCAATTGGCCGCGGGCCACGACGGTATACCACGCCGCGCGCACGTTTTCGATCTCCGCGCCAATCTCATCGAAAAGGTCAGCCGACCAATTTGAACAATCAACGTACGTCAATTGCCGGCCCAGAAGCTGCGCATAGTATTGACTGTGCTGCTGCTGGAAGTGCGCCGCCTCGGCCGGATCGGTGTGCAGCTTTTCTGCCCCAAACTGGCGCACCAGATCGTGCAGCTCATATTGCGCCAGGCCGCGCCGTGGGGGCAGCGACCGCAGCAGCGATTTGTCGACCAGTGCGGCCAGGCTGATCAGGTTGGCTTGGGTGATCTGCTCGGCGGCGGCGCGCAGGAATGGGCCCCGGAAAACCGACAGCCGGCTCAGCGCCTGGCGCTCGCCATCATCCAGTAATTTCCAGGAGTGCTCAAAAGCCGCCCTCAGGCTGCGATGGCGCTCGGGAACATCGCGCCGGGTGGTCGCCAGGAAATCCAGGTTGCGCGTAATTTCGGCGGCGATCTCGCTCACCGGCAGCACGCGCACCCAGGGCGCGGCCAACTCCAGCCCCAGCGGCATACCCTCCACCAGCCGGCAGATGTCGACCACCGCGCCGCGGGTGGCCGCGTCCAGCGCAAAGTCTGCCCGGGCGCGCCGCGCGGTCTGCACGAACAGCTGCACCGCGTCATAGAATTCAACATTCGGCGCGCCCGCGCTCGCCGGGAAGGGCAGCCCGCCCAGCTCGATCAGCCACTCTCCATGCAAATGCAGCCGTTCGCGCGAGGTGGCCAACAGCTTGATACCCGGCGCCTGGGCCAGGATGTCGGCCAGCAGTCCGGTACCCGGCAGCAGATGTTCCAGGTTGTCCAATAGCAGCAGGAGTGCCTTGCCGCGCAGCGCTTCTAACAACAGGCTGGCGCCATCCAGCTGCTCTGAGAACATCAACCCCAGCGCGTCGCCGATGGCGGCAGCCAGCAGGCCTGGCTCGTGCGCCGCGGCCAGCGGCACAAAATGGACCGGCAGCCCGGTGCGCGCGCCATAGTTAGCCGCTGCCTGCAGGGCCAGCCGGGTCTTGCCGCTGCCGCCTGGCCCCAAAATGGTTAACAACCGGCAATTGGGATCGGTCAGGCGTTCAGCGATTTGGGCCAATTCATTGGCTCGGCCCAGCAGTGGGGTGGTTGGCGCGGGCAGCTGCGGTGAAAGGCCGGCCCGCGCTGGCCGGGCCGGGCCGGCTTCAATTTGTTCGGGCAAGCGCGTACTGGGCGGCGCGGTCCGGGCCACGGGCGGCATCATCTGGCCCGCGCGGATGGCCTCGTCCAGGCGTTTGGTTTCTGGCTGGGGGTCAATGCCCAACTCGGTCTCCAACACGCGCGCGCACTCTTGGAATACCCGCATCGCGGCGGCC
>JAYTFQ010000023.1:0-3671 GCA_043734225.1 Anaerolineales bacterium
TGGCTCTCACTGCGCATAAAGGTGCCCAGCATGGTGCCCAGCGCCACCGCCGCCAGCCCAAAGCTGATCAGCACCGCGGCCAGCCCGGCCGGCGACGCGCCCCAGTTCAGGCCCAGCACCAGGGTGCCCACCAGCAACAGCAGCGCCATCTGCACCAGCGCCAGGGTCAGTTGGCCGAAGATGGTCCCCAGCAGATAAACCGCCCGGCTGACCGGCATGCTCAGCAGCCGGCGCAGGGTGCCCGACTGGCGCTCGAAGGCGAACAGGGCCGAGGTGGCCAGCAGCGGGATGAACACCCAGGTGAGCAGTTGCCCGGCCGAGGCCTGCACATTGCCGTTGAAGCTGCCGCGCGTGCTGGGCGGCTGAGTCAGGGTCACCCGGCTGGGCGCGGCCGCAAAGGCGGCGCGGGCCGCCGCCAGGCTGGCCTCAAAATAGGCCTGGCGCTCGGCTGGGCGGGTAAACGGCTTCAGCCGCTCAGCCTGCACCGTGCTGGCGTTGGCGGCGGTCAGCGCACGGCCCACCTGCCCGCTGGCCAGGCTGATCGCCCGCTGTGCGGCCAGGGCGTTCAGGTTGTTGGGCAGGGCGCGCAGGTCCAGTGTGACCGGCTGGCCGGCGGTCAGCGCCGCGCCAAAGCCGGCCGGCACGGTCAGCCAGGCGGGGGTGCTGTTCTTGGCGAACTCCGCCGCGGCGTGGTCGGCGGCCATCGGCACCGCGCGGATGCCGCTGGACTTGCCCAGCGTTTGCAACAGCTCGGCCGAGAGCGCGCTGCCGTCCTGGTCCACCACCAGCACCGGCACGCGGTCGTCGCTCTGGCCCAGCTTGGATAGCCCGCCGCTTAGGATCAGGGTGAACACCACCGGCAGGATGATGAAGAACAGCAGCTCCGACCGGCTGGAGAAACGGATCAGGGTGTCTTTCCAGGCAATGGCAATAATTTGTCTCACGGCTAATCTCTCTTCTGGTCGAAATTGCATATCGAGAAGCGTAGCTTCTCGATATGCAATTTCGACACTTAATGTTGGACCAGGCCGGTGCGGCGGAACAATGTTGTTGCCGCCGCGAACAGCACCGCCGCCATCACCACCAACCCGGCCAGGCTGGGGGCAATAGCCGCCAGCATGTCGCCGCGCGCCAGGGTGGTGAAGGCATCCAGGCCCACGGCGTTGGGCGTCAGGTGCGCCAGGCTTTGCAGCCAGGCCGGAAAGGTGCGCAGCGGGATAAAGGCGCCGCTGAGCATGCCGAAGATCAGCATCAGCGCCGAGCCCAGGCTGCCCACCTGGGCCGGCGTGCGCGCAAAGGCCGCCAGCAGCGTGCCCCAGCCGGTGGCTGCCAGGGTGACGGCTAGGATCAGCAGCACCAGCGCCAGCGGGTCGCCCCACTTCAAATGGAACAGCAGGCTGCTGCCGGCCACCAGGACGCTCACCTGGGCCACGCCGGTGAGCAGCATGCCAAACAGCTTGCCGGCCAGCACCTGCGCGCCGCCGGTGGGCGTGCTCAACAGGCGCGGCAGCGTGCCCTCGGCCCGCTCGGCCAGCAGGCTGCGCCCGCCATAGCTGGCGGTGTACATCAGGAACATCAGCGCCATGCCCGGCGCAAAGATCGCCAGCGCGTCCACCGCCAGCGCCTGGCTGGCGCCGGTCTGCGTCTGGTCGGCCCGCTGCACGCCAATCAGCGGCGTGCTTTGGCTGGCCGCGCCGTGCCCGGACAGCTCCGGCGCCAACCGCGCCAACTGCGCGTTCGTCACCAGCCCATGCGCCAGCAGTTGCTGCACCGT
This sequence comes from Anaerolineales bacterium, assembly GCA_043734225.1. Lineage (GTDB taxonomy): Bacteria > Chloroflexota > Anaerolineae > Anaerolineales > UBA6663 > JAYTFQ01. The sequence continues at coordinate 1,775 of JAYTFQ010000023.1, forward strand.
GACGGCGTCACTGACGCGATTGGTTTCCGCCTGGCTCATAAAGTCGTTCACGATGGCTTCAATGACCGCCGCGCTCACCGGCTGCGCCGGGTTGGCATACACCTCCACCGCCACGGCCGGGCCGGTCTGGCCGGTCGTGAAATCTGGGACGATACTGGCCGTCATCCCGGCCGGCACGATCACAGCAGCCGCGGCCTTGTCGGCCGCCACCTGCTGCCGGGCCGCCGCCGCGTCGGCGCCGGTGCTGGGCGCCACCAGCGCGGCCAGGTCGGCCGAGCTGAACACGTTCACCAGCGCCGCGCCCAACTGGCCCTGGTCCTGGTTGACCACGACCACTGGGATGTGGCTCAGCCCGGTGCTGCCGCCTGAGAAGCGCCCGCTGACAAACCCCAAGCCGAGCGTCAGCACGAACGGCGCCGCCAGCATCAGCAGCAGCGCCGTCTTGTCGCGCCAGATCAGGGTGAAATCTTTCCAGCCGATAACGAGAATCTTTTTCATGTGTTGCTTGCTCCAGAACCCTTCGTCAACGGATGAAACGGAAGGAACGAATATGGAAAATCAAGAACAAAAATCAAGCGACAAGGTCGACGGCACGAAGTCGACTTACGACAAGCAGAAAATGTGTCGGATGTTGAAGCTATAATCAAAACAAGCTGAGTGCCCTCAACAGTTCGGTTCGAGCTTTTTCTTAAATCCATTCGTTTTATCCGTTCCACACCTGCACTTGCGTCAGGTGCAAGTGTCCGTTGACGAGCGTTTTCCTAGTCGCGGAGAGCGCGCCCAGTCAGGTGCAGGAACACCGCTTCCAGGTTCGGCTCGCGGATGTTGACGTTGTCCACCGGCGCGCCCAGGCGGTTGGCCAGGGTGATCAACTCGGGTAAGGCGGCGTGGCCGTCGCGGGCCAGCAGGCGCACGGTGCCGTTGGCGCGGCTGGCCTGGCTGACGCCCGCCACCCCGTTCAGCGCGGCCAGCAGCTCGGGCGGGTTGTTGTCGGCGCCCACGTGCAGCTCGACGATGTCTTCCTCGCCCACCAGGCGGGTCAGCTCGGCCAGCGTGCCCAGCGCGATCAGCTTGCCGTGATCGATGATGCCGATGCGGCTGCTCAGCTCCTGGGCCTCTTCCATGTTGTGCGTGGTGTACAGCACGGTCATGCCCTGCAAATTGAGGGCTTTGATCATGTCCAGGATATTGCGCCGGCTCTGCGGGTCGATGCCGACCGTGGGCTCGTCCATGAACACCAACTGCGGCCGGTGCAGCAGCCCGGCGGCAATGTTGATGCGGCGCTGCATGCCGCCCGAATAGGTCTCGATGCGGTCCTTGGCCCGCTCGCGCAGGCCCACCAGATCGAGCACCTCGTCCACCCGCCGCCGCAGCTCGGCGCCGCCCAGGCCATACATCTGGCCCCAGAACAGCAGGTTCTCGCGCGCCGACAGCACCCGGTACAGGGCAATATCCTGCGGCACCACACCGATCAGGCGCTTGACGGCGTTTGGCTCGCGCCGGATGGAGTGCCCGCCGATGGTGGCGTCGCCTTTGGTGGGCGGCAGCAGGCAGGAGAGCATGGAGATGGTGGTGGTCTTGCCGGCGCCATTGGGGCCCAGCAGGCTGAACACCTCGCCACGCTGGATGCCGAAGCTGATGCCCTGCACGGCGGCGCGCTCGCCATAGGATTTATGCAGATCGTCGGCGCTGAGAATGAAATCGGACACGGGAACCCTCCTGGACGTGATTCGAGGCTAGTCGTCTGTCAGACAGGTGAGGACGTATAGCCGGCAGAGGCCCTTCGCGCGCGAGCGCGACGCAAGGACCAGGGCAGCGCATTCGCGCTCAGAGGTTGTGAATTTATCGCGTCCCAACATCGAATTCGCGGGCCTTTTGTTATTTGGGCGCAAAAAAT
>JAYTFQ010000024.1:0-2291 GCA_043734225.1 Anaerolineales bacterium
CCAGATGCCTTCCGGGCTGTCTGGCTGCCGAAGGAACAGGAGTTGAGCGAAGAGATCGAGCGCGGGCGCGAGTTGGTGGATGGGGTCGAGTATTCCAAGCGCGACCTGCACGCCATCGCGGCGCTGACATCCTCGCTGCAGGTGGACGGTCACCGCGCTGACCTGGTGATCCTGAAGGCCGCCCGCGCGCACGCGGCGCTGAATGGTCGGAAAGCCGTGGCCGACACGGATATTGCCGTGGCGGCTGAGCTGGCGCTGCCGCACCGCATCAAGCGCGGGCCATTCCAGCAGGCCGAGGTGAACCTGTTCGACCTGGAAGAACGGATCGAGCAGATCAAAAGCGAGTTCCAGGGCGATGAAGGCGAGCCCCAGCCGGCGGATGAAACCGGGCAAGTAAAAAAAAACAGGGCGTAGCCCAAGATAGCACCGAGGAAACGCCGGACTTCGGCCAGGCCGAACCCCAGCCGCAGCAGACGAGCGACACGCGCGACGCCTACTGGTGGGAAGGCGGCCAGAAGGTCAAGACCGGCGAATCGTTCGATCCGCGCAAGCTCGATACCCCGCTCGACAAGCTGACGCGCAAGGCCGGCGGCAAGCGCTCGGTGACCCGCACCGAGCGCAAGCGCGGCCGGTACATTCAGGCGCGGCCGGCCAACGGCAAGACCAATGACCTGGCCTTCGATGCCACTCTGCGGGCCGCGGCGCCCATGCAGCAGCAGCGCCTTGAGCAGCGCATAGCGGCGCGCGTGGCCTTCTCCGTGCAGACGCAAGACTTTCAGCGCAAGATCCGCGTCAAGCGCGCCTCCAATTTGATCCTGTTCGTGGTGGATGCCTCCTGGTCGATGGCAGTGGCCGAGCGCATGTCGGCCACCAAGGGCGCCATTGTGTCCCTGCTCACCGACGCCTACCAGCGCCGTGACCGGGTGGGATTGATCGTCTTCCAGAAGAACAAATCCACCCTGGTGCTGCCGCCGACCAACTCGGTGCTATTGGCGCAGCAGGCGCTCAGCGATATCCCGGTGGGCGGCAAGACGCCGCTCTCAGCCGGGCTGACACTGGCGTTCAAAGTGTTCGAGCAGGAAAAGCGCACTCACCCAGATGTGATGCCGCTGATGATTTTGCTGACCGATGGCGCCGGCAACGTGGCGCTGACCGACCTGCCGCCGCAGGAAGAGGCCCACCGCGCGGCAGATATGCTGCGCGAGGCCCACATCCGCGGGGTGGTCATTAACATGGAACACGCCGCCTTCGATCAGGGATTGGCGCGCACGCTGGCCGAGCGGCTGGGGGCGCCCTGCTACACGCTGCGCGAGCTGAAGGCAGAGAGCCTGTATCAGACCGTGAAGGGGGAGCTGGAAGGCGTGAAGTAAGCGCCTCTCTTGAAACGAACCCCAAAACGGGCGGGGCGGTGTGCAAAGCACACCGCCTCGCCCGTTTTCCGCTGCCAGGAAACCATTCCTACTGGAACCGGTTTAGAGCTCGAGGCGGTAAAACTCGTGCGAGCCTTTTTCCACCGCGCTGCTGAGTTGGGCGAACCAGGCCTGGAACTCCGGCCGCTTGTACATCTCGCGCCGACGGGCTTCCCACTCGGACAGGCTATCAGTTTCGATCTCGATAACGCAGGTGAACATCGGCCCGGTCAGGTCCGTCAGGATGCGTGGGTTGCCGCCCACCTGGCTGTCCACCAGCAGCGCGCCATAGCGCTGGAGCAGGGTCACTGTCGGTCGTATCTGCCATTTGTAGGCCCGGTACACCTCGCGCACAATGACCACCCCCGGCCGCGACCAGCCCGGGTGCTCGCTCTCGATGGTGTACATCTCCAACTGGCCGCTTTCGACGATCAATTGAAACTGTTTGAACCACTCGACATAGCCCGGCCTTTCGAACATGCTGGAGCGTATGCCTTCCCAGGCGGCCATGCTGGGCACCGCCATCTCAGTCACAAAGGTGTACATCGCGCCGGAAATATCGGTCATGGCGTGCTGGTGAACCGTGGCCGGCCCGGCGCCCACCACGTCCGGCAAACGCCGGAATAATTCCACCGCCTGATCGATGCGGCCGAATTTGAGTTGAAGAATGTTGCGAATTTGGATCATTCAGGCTCCTTAGGCGCCGGCGGATGGTTCAGCTTCTGAGTTCCTGCAGGTTTGCCCACATGCTGTAGCCGCCGGCCGGGATAACAGACAGGATGACAATATTCCAGAAGAACTGGAAGAGCAAGACCAGGACGGCCACTGCCCAGGGACGATGGTGCGGCGGTTGTGCGGCGGGCTGGGCGGCAAGGGTGGGGG